>JAUNKU010000081.1:0-1323 GCA_030532645.1 Neisseria sp.
AAGCCGCCAAGCTTCCGGCCAGATGTTTGAATGCGGCCCAAGCATCGCCCTCTTCCGCGCCTTTGATAATGCGGTCGATACGGGCGCACTCTTGCAAAGCACCAATCAGCTTGGGAACGGGAATGCGGCGCACGGCCATTGGCGCGAGGGTTTGTTTGTCGCCCCACAAACGCAGGCTGTTGCGCACGGCTTGTACGCTTTGGCCTTGCTTTAAGGCGGCTGCCAAGCGGATTAAGGTGCGGATGTCTTCGGCCAGCGTCCACAATAATAAAACGGGCTCTTCGCCTTCGGCTTCCAAGCCTTCCAGCAGATGCAGCGTGCGTGCGGCATTGCCGCTCATCCACGCCTGAGCCAGCTGGAACACATCAAAGCGGGCAACATTTGCCACCGCTTGTTCGGCATCAGCCATTGTCAGCACGCTGCCTTCGGGGTGCAGCAGCGCGAGTTTGTCGATTTCCTGCTTGGCGGCCAACAAGTTGCCTTCGACACGCTCGGCAAACAAGGCCAAGGCTTCGGCCTCAATCGCCAAACCGTGTTTTTTCAGACGGCCTTCAATCCATTTCGGCAAAACCTGTATGCCTACGGCTTTGGCTTCGGCTACTGTTCCGACCGCAGCCAGTGCGGTAAACCATTTGGCTTGGGTTTGGGCGCGCTCCAATTTGGGCAGCATCACCACGGTAACCGTATCCTGCGGCAGATTTTCTGCCAAACGCTGCAAGGCTTCACCGCCTGCTTTGCCGGGTTTGCCGTTCGGAATGTGGATTTCCAACAATTTCAAATCGGCAAACAAACCCAAACTGCCTGCGGATGAGAATACTTCGTCCCAATCAGCCTGCGTTTCGGGCGTATAGACTTCACGGTTATAACCCTGCCGTTTGGCCGAGGCGCGCAAGCCGTCCAAAGCCTCCACACGCAGCAAATCTTCTTCGCCGTGAATCAGATACAGCGGCTGCAAGGCTTTTTCAGACGGCACGGCCAGCGTTTCAATGGCGGTAACGGCCATTATTGCGCTTTCAGAAACGCCAAACGGCGGACCAGCTGTTCGGCGGCATCGCGGCGCATTTCGCGCCAGATTTGCGCTTCTTCTTCCTGCTTGCCGAGCACTTCGCTGTCGGCATAATCCATTGTGCGGCGTACTTGTACGTTCATTACATCACCCAAAGGCTTGCCGTTTCGGTAGGCTTGCGCGCGCAGGTTTAATACCAAGGCGTATTCGTTAATCAGCGCGGCGCGGGTAACGGTCTGTACATCGCGTTGCGTGGAAACATCTTCCACCACCAAAACCGCTTGCGCGGCCGTGCTTTCAGACGGCCTGCCTTTGGC
>JAUNKU010000081.1:1423-8087 GCA_030532645.1 Neisseria sp.
GGATTGGCCTTGCCTTTGGAAGCCTTCATCACTTGGCCGACCAGCGCATTAAACGCTTTGTCTTTACCTGCTTTGAATTCGTCCACCGATTTTTGGTTGGCAGCCAGCACTTCATCGATGATTTTTTCAATCGCGCCGGTATCGGTCATCTGCTGCAAACCGTGTTTCTCGATGATTTCTTCAATCGTGGCTTCGGTTTCTTCCCACATTTTTTCAAACGCGGTTTTCGCCAGTTTGCTGCTCAATGTGCCGTCTGAAATCTTGCCGACCAAAGCCGCCAAGCGCTTCGCTCCAATCGGGCTGTCGGCCAATTCCAAAGCCGCTTTGTTCAGCGCGGCTGCCAATTCGCCGTTCATCCAGTTCGCCACCAATTTGCCTGCGCCGCTCAACTTCGCTGCTTCTTCAAAGAACGCAGCCTGCACGCGGCTGGCAGTCAGCAAACGCGCATCGTATTCGCTCACGCCGAAATCGGCAACAAAGCGCGCCGCCATTTCAGACGGCAATTCCGGCATCTCGTCTTTCGCTTTTTGCAGCTGGTCGTCTGAAATAATCACCGGCAGCAAATCCGGATCCGGGAAATAGCGGTAATCGTGTGCATCTTCTTTCAAGCGCATCACGCGGGTTTCGCCTTTATCGGGATCAAACAACATTGTTGCCTGCTGAACTTTGCCGCCGTCTTCAATAATCTCGATTTGGCTTTCCACTTCGTAATTGATGGCTTGCTCCAAAAAGCGGAACGAATTCAAATTCTTGATTTCGCGGCGCGTACCAAACTCCGCTTGGCCTTTCGGGCGTACGGAAACGTTTGCATCGATACGGAACGAACCTTCCGCCATATTACCGTCGCAAATGCCCAGCCAAGTTACCAAGCCGTGCAAAGCTTTGGCATAAGCCACCGCCTCGGCAGCCGAACGCATTTCCGGCTCGGAAACCACTTCCAGCAAAGGCGTACCGGCGCGGTTCAAATCGATGCCGGTTGCACCGTCCAAACCCTCGTGCACCGATTTGCCCGCATCTTCTTCCATATGCGCGCGGGTAACATTGATGGTTTTCACCTCGTCGCCCACCACAATTTCCAGCTTGCCGTGCTCCACAATCGGCAAATCCAACTGGCTGATTTGATAGCCTTTGGGCAAATCGGGATAGAAATAGTTTTTGCGGTCGAACACATTTTTCTGATTGATTTTCGCATTCAGCGCCAAGCCCAGTTTCAAGGCTTTTTCCACCGCCGCGCGGTTCATTACCGGCAATACGCCCGGCAATGCGCATTCCACCACACTCGCGTGCGCGTTCGGCAACGCGCCGAAAGCCGTAGAAGCACCGCTGAAAATTTTCGATTCGGTATTCAGTTGGACGTGGATTTCCAGTCCGATTACGGTTTCCCAAGTCATAGGATTTCTTTCTTTAATATTCAATCTTTTCTGAGATTTTAGCCGTTTTTCATCGCGATATTCGCCGCAATTTGTTCAAACATTCCGTCCAGCATCGCATAGCGTTTACGGTACATCGAGCGTTTTTTACTCTCAATCTCGGCTTCGGCTTTACGAGCAGCGGTTGGTGGCAGATGCCAATAGCCGTCTGAATGTTGCTCGGCTTGGGCTTCTTGCCAGAAATCGTCGTAATTCATCGTTACACGCTTTTTCAGCTTCCAGCGCAGTTTGACTTGATTCGCCTGAGTGATGCCCAAAATCTGCTGAATGCGCCATATTTCAGCCAGCTTCTGCACCACTTGCGGCAAAAGCTGTTGCGGACGCAAGCCGTGCAGTTTTTTGGTGAGCGCACGCACGGTGTCGCGGCTGTTTTCGCCTGCCGGCCCTTGCACCGATGCCATCAGCAAACTATTCGGCACAAGAAAGGCAAATGTTGCGGAATACAGCCGCTCGCCGCTGTTGTTACGCAGCGAAACCGCCCACCAGCCTTCGGCAACGTGGTTGCCGTTGCGGCTCAGCCACACGCTCAATTCGTCTGACAAATCGGCCAATTTAACCGGTTCGTAAGCGCACATTTTATGCCAGATGTTTGCACCGAAATGCTGCAAGGCCGTCTGTAAATCGTATTGCATTGCGGCAAGACGCTGCTTGGCGGTGAAACGTTTGTCGATGAAAGTGTGCAGCAACGGATAGGTTTCGCTCGGATCGCGGGCGAAAAACTGCTGCCGCTCGCGGCTTTCATTGACAAACCGTTCAAATACGGCCACTTCGCCTGCAAACAGGCGGCGGCGTAAGCTGAATTTCAGAAATTGCTCGCTGAAATAGCCTGCGTTCCGATAGAAGGTTTTGAACGGCGGATACGCGAAATTCATCATTGCGGTGCTTTGCTGTGCCAATCGCTGTTTTGCTGCATTTGGTTGGCCACGCCCAAGATTTTCGCTTCGGCGAAGTAGTTACCGATAAGCTGCACGCCGATCGGCATTTGTTCGCTGCTGAAACCGGCAGGCAAAGTCAGCGCAGGCAGGCCGGCAAGATTGACGGCGATGGTGTAAATATCACTGAGGTACATTTGCACAGGATCGTTGATGTCGCTGCCCAACTTCGGCGCGGCGGTCGGCGCAGTCGGCGCGAGAATCACATCGCACTGCTCGAAGGCCGTCTGAAAATCGTTGGCCACCAAACGGCGCAGCTTTTGCGCTTTCAGATAATAAGCATCGTAGTAGCCGTGGCTGAGTACATAAGTACCGATCATAATGCGGCGCTTCACTTCGCTGCCGAAGCCTTCGGCGCGGGTGTTGCTGTACATTTCTTCCAAATCGGCAAACTGCGCGGCACGGTGGCCGTAGCGCACGCCGTCGTAGCGCGACAGATTGGTGCTGGCTTCGGCGGAAGCAAGAACGTAATAAGCCGGAATCGACAATTCAGTTTGCGGCAGGGAAACGTCCACCATTTCCGCGCCCTGCGCTTTGAGCAAATCAATGGTATTTTGCAAGGCCGTCTGAACATCGGCGCTGTTGCCTGCACCGAAATATTCTTTCGGCAAACCGACTTTCAAACCTTTCAACGGCAGATTCAAATCGCGTGTGTAATCTTCTTTTTCACGCTCCAAGCTGGTGGAATCGCGCTCGTCAAAGCTTGCCATTGCATTCAGCAAAATCGCGCAATCTTCGGCAGTTTGCGCCATCGGGCCGGCTTGGTCGAAACTGGACGCATAAGCCACCATACCGAAACGGGAAACAATGCCGTAAGTCGGTTTGATGCCGGTAATACCGCAGTGCGAAGCAGGCTGGCGGATAGAGCCGCCGGTATCCGAACCCAACGCGGCAGGAGCCAAACGCGCGGCAACTACGGCAGCCGAACCGCCCGAAGAGCCGCCCGGTACATTTTCCAAATTCCAAGGATTTTTGGTTGCACCGTAGAAAGAAGTTTCATTGGTCGAACCCATTGCAAATTCGTCCATATTGGTACGGCCGAGCGTTACCATTCCTTCGTTCAGCAGGTTTTGCACCACAGTGGCGGTGTAAGGCGATACGAAGTTATCCAACATTTTGGACGAACAGGCCGAACGCCAGCCGGTTTGGCAGAAAATATCTTTATAAGCAACGGGAACGCCGGTCAGCACAGAAGCATTGCCTGCGGCGATACGTTCATCTGCCGCTTTCGCTTCGGCCAAAGTCAGCTCTTTATCCAAAGTAATATAGCCGTTAATCGCGGGATTTTTCGCATCGATGGCGGCCAGATATTCCTGCGCCAGCTCGGTGGCGGAAATCTGCTTGCTTTGCAGCATTTCCGAAGCTTGTTTCAAAGTATATGCAGTCATTTTGATTTTCCGTCAGGCAGTTTTCAGACGGCCTTTCAAGTGTCAGGCCGTCTGAAAACCGCAAAGCATTTCCAGTTCTTACTCTTCAATTACTTGCGGCACGATATACAGGCGGTTACGCACTTCCGGCGCGCAAGCCTGATATTCCGCAGCGTGGTCGGTTTCGGTTACTTTGTCTTCACGCAAACGCAGCGCCACTTCGTGCGGATGCGCCATCGGCTCGACGCCTTCGGTATCCACGCCCTGCATCTTTTCCACCATTGCAAACACATCGTTCAACTCGCGCAAAGTTTGCGCCTGTTCTTCCTCGGAAAGGCTCAGGCGCGAGAGTTTGGCGATTTTCTCCACATCGGATAAAGTAAGTGCCATAAAAAATCCTTAAATTTTGATTAGCAACCCCCCTGATTTAGGGTATGATTGCGCGTTATGCGTTTTAATCGTCGGATTATAACCGAAAACCTAATTTAACGGCATTCGGATTTTCCTGCCGAAAAGACTTTTTCAGACGGCCTCGAAAGGCCGTCTGCAACGCGCCCGAAGCATCGGGCAGTATTGATTCTCAATGATTTATCTTACTGAAATTGTTTAGGAAGTTTTCAATGTTTCGCTTTTTTACCCGCTACTTCTCCAATGATTTGGCCATCGACTTGGGTACGGCCAACACGCTGATTTTCAGCAAAAACAAAGGCATCGTTTTGGACGAGCCTTCCGTTGTAGCCATTCAAAACGATTTGGCCAACGGCAAAAATGTGATTTTGGCGGTCGGTACGGAAGCCAAAAAAATGCTGGGCCGCACGCCCGGCTCGATTGAAGCCATCCGCCCGATGAAAGACGGCGTGATTGCCGACTTCAACGTTACCGAAAAAATGTTGAAACAGTTCATCAAAAAAGTAAACAACAATAGCCGCTTTGCCGCGCCGCCGCGCATCGTTATCTGCGTACCGTGCGGCTCTACCCAAGTGGAACGCAAAGCCATCCGCGATTCCGCCTTGGCCGCAGGCGCTTCTACGGTAAACCTGATTGAAGAACCGATGGCCGCGGCAATCGGTGCCGGCCTGCCGATTGAAGAACCGACCGGCTCGATGGTGGTCGACATCGGCGGCGGCACAACCGAAGTGGGCGTTATTTCCCTCTCCGGCGTGGTGTATTCGCACTCCGTCCGCGTGGGCGGTGATGCGTTTGACGAAGCCATTATCAATTATGTGCGCCGCAACTACGGTATGCTTATCGGCGAAGATACGGCCGAAAAAATCAAAAAATCCATCGGCTCGGCTTTCCCTGGTATGGAAGTACGCGAAATCGAAGTCAAAGGCCGCAACTTGGCCGAAGGCATTCCGCGCGCCTTTACCATCAGCTCGAATGAGGTGCTGGAAGCGCTGACCGAACCGCTGAACCAAATCGTCCAATCCGTTAAAAACGCATTGGAACAAACACCGCCCGAGCTAGGCGCGGACATTGCCGACCGCGGCTTGGTACTGACCGGCGGCGGCGCTTTGCTGAAAGGCCTCGACCGCCTGCTGGCCGAAGAAACCGGTCTGCCGGTAATGATTGCCGAAGATCCGCTCACCTGCGTCGCACGCGGCACCGGTAAAGCGCTGGATATGATCGGCAAATTGAACTCCGTATTTGTGGTGAACCCTTAATCTCAGGCCGTCTGAAAAATGGAGCCTTTAAGTTTCACCCGCAAACGCCTGCGCCCCTCCGGAAAGCTGGTTGCCTTATCCTTGGCCGCCATTGCCTTGATGGTGCTGGACAACCGTTATGCAGCAGTCAAGCAGTTCAAAAGCCACGCGGCAACGGCTTTGCAGCCGATGTTGTGGCTGGCGAACCAGCCTGTGCGCCTGTATGAATACACCAGCGGCTTTTTTCAGACGCAAAGCGCGCTTTTGGCCGAAAACGGCCGTCTGAAAACCGAAAACAGCCGCCTGAGCGCCGAAAACAGCCGCCATTCAGCCCAACTGGCCGAATGGCGCGAGTTGCGTACCCTGCACAAATTGAGCACCCAAGGCATCGGCAGCAGCACGGCGGCGGAAGTGATTTCCAACGGCAAAGATCCGCTTTCGGACAAACTGATTCTCAACAAAGGCAGCCGCGACGGTATCCGCACCGGCGACGCGGTAATCGACCGCCACGGCTTAATCGGCCAGATTACCCAAGTACACACTTACGGCTCGGAGCTGACCGTCTTGACCAACGCCCATATCGTCATCCCTGTTACCGTGGCACGCACCGGCGTACGCAGCCTGCTGTACGGCAGCGGTGAAAGCGTCAAACTGCGTTACTTTCCCAACGATGCTGACTTACAGGCAGGCGATGTGCTGCTGACTTCGGGCCTGGATTCCGTATATCCGTCAGGTATTCCGGTTGCCAAAGTGGAAACGGCGGAACGCGCTTCGGGCACGCCGTATTACCGCACACAGCTGAAAGCGCTGGCCTCTCCCCGCAGCAGCAAATATGTTTTGGTACTGCCGCAAGCCGAACTGCCTGCGGCAATAGCGGAAATTCAAGCAGCCGAAGCCTCTGCGCCGAAAAAATAAGCCAATGAACGATTTTGATACTTTCTACAACCGCATTCCGAAACGGCTGATTATCGGCAGCTTTCTGCTGGCGGCGCTTTTGGACTTTGTACCGCTGGATTACGGGCTGTTTTTCTGGTTGCCGGAATTCAGCGCCTTGGTACTGCTTTATTGGGTACTGAACCGTCCGCATACCATCGGCATCGGTATTGCTTTTCTGATCGGCTTGATCATCGACATCGGTACTGCCGCCCCGCTCGGCCAGCACGCTCTGTCGTACACACTGATGACGTTTGCCGTCCAGCATTTCCAGCGCCAAATCCTTCTGCACAGCTACGGCGTGCAATCGGTTATCGTCTGTTTGGCATTAACCGGTAACTTGTTGGTTTTAATGTTGA
>JAUNKU010000082.1 GCA_030532645.1 Neisseria sp.
CCGCACCGCGTTTGGTCGATTATCTGGGCGAAACTTCGCAAGCGCATTACACGGGTTTTAAAGCATTGCTGGACGGCTTGGGTATTGCTTATGTGGAAAACCACCGTTTGGTGCGGGGTTTGGATTATTACAACCAAACCGTATTCGAGTGGACAACCGACAAACTCGGCGCACAGGCAACCGTCTGTGGCGGCGGCCGTTACGACGGCCTGATTGAAGAGCTGGGCGGCAAATCTGCGCCGTCTATCGGCTTTGCAATGGGCGTGGAACGCCTGCTGCTGCTGGTAAGCGAATACGGCAGCCTCACCGTCGAATCCGCGCCCGATGTTTATATTATGCAGCAGGGCGAAGGCAGCGTATTGGCAGCGATGAAAGCCGCGCAAGCTTTACGCAGCGCCGGTTTTGATGTTTTGCAGTACAACGGCGGCCAAAGCCTGAAAGCGCAGATGAAAAAAGCCGACGGCTCGGGCGCACGTTTTGCTCTGATTATTGCCGAGAGCGAAGTTTCAGACGGCACGGTTACTTTGAAAGACCTGCGCGGCAGCCAAGGCCAGCAAACCGTAGCGGCCGGCGAAGCCGCAGCACTTTTGACAGAATGGAAAGCATAAAATGGCAGCACATTTGGAAGAACAACAGGAATTAGAAAATTTCAAACATTTCTGGAAAAGCTGGGGGCGCTGGCTGTTCGGCCTGCTGGTGGCCGGTGCGGTCGGCTATTTCGGCTGGACGGTGTATCAAAACCACAAAGAAAGCCAAAACCACGAGGCTGCTGCGGTGTTGGTATCGCTGGCGGAAAAGGCGCAGGCAGGCGGCGATGAAAAAGCCGTTAATGCCGATTTGCAGAATTTGCAGCAAAACTATCCCGACAGCATCTCAGCGGCGCAAGCCAGTATGATGGTGGCCGGCAGCGAGTTCGACAAAGGCCGTTATGATGCCGCCGAAGCGCATCTGGCTTGGGTGCTGAAACACCAAAAAGCCCCGTTTGTACAGGCTTTGGCCGTTCAGCGTCTGGCGGTAGTGCAGTTGCAGCAGAAAAAATACGATGCCGCACTGGCTACTTTGAATACGCCAGTGGAAGCTGCGTTTGCAAGCAGCATCGAAGAAACGCGCGGCGATGTTTTGTTTGCACAGGGCAAAACCAAAGAAGCCCTGGCTGCTTACGAAAGCGCACTGGCCAAACTGCCCGAGCAGGACGGCGCGCGCGAGCTGTTGCAGCTGAAAGCAGATGCCCTGAAATAAGGTAGTAACTAACCGAAAAACAAGCTTGTTCGGAAGCATTTTTCCGAGCAAGCTCTTGCTGTTTTTACGGCAGAGTGTAAAAGTACACATCAGCTTGATTTGGTAATGCCGAACGATAAACCGGCTGGGGGCGGACACCCCCATCCCGGCCATCCCCCGCAAGCGGGAGAGGGAGCGGATTACAGTAAGGTTCGATTTGTCTGTGGATTGAACGCTGCCATAGCTTTTGCGGATGAGTCTGCGGATACATAGAACGTTTGCTCAGCAAAAAATGGCTTAATAAACAGTATATTGTTCTTTCGGCTGGCGGAGAGCAGGGATAGATGCTAAAACGCACAGATACCACAGAGAATAATGTTAAGAACAAACAGTACACCGTTCCCTCTCCCGCTTGCGGGGGAGGGCTAGGGTGGGGAGTGTCAGCCGAAGGCTGTATTTAAAAATTGCCGCCCTTAAAAGCCCGTTTTCACTTCGTTTTGCTCCGTTTTCAGACGGCCTTTCGGTTGGGAAGCCGTCTGAAAACGAAGCAAAACGGAACAATCAATAAACCCCACAAGCCCGCCGCTTGTGTTGAAATCGAAAGAAAGTAGAACAATGAAACCCACGATTGCCTTGGTCGGCAGACCGAATGTCGGCAAATCCACTTTATTCAACCGCTTAACGCGCACCAAAGATGCGCTGGTGCACGACTTGCCGGGCTTGACGCGCGACCGTCACTACGGGCACGGTAAAGTCGGCAGCAAGCCTTATCTGGTGATTGATACCGGCGGTTTCGAGCCGGTTGTGGACAGCGGCATTCTGCACGAAATGGCCAAGCAGACCTTGCAGGCGGTGGACGAAGCCGATGCGGTGGTTTTTCTGGTCGATGCGCGTACCGGCCTGACGCCGCAGGATAAAATTATTGCCGACCGTTTGCGTCAAAGCCCGCGCCCCGTGTTTCTGGCGGTGAATAAAGGCGAGGGCGGCAACCGTCCTGTGCTGGCCGCAGAATTCTATGAGCTGGCCTTGGGCGAGCCTTATGTGATTTCCGGCGCACACGGCGACGGCGTGTATTATCTGATTGAAGATGTGCTGGAACATTTCCCCGATGCCGCGGAGGAAAAAGAAGAGGCCAAGCACCCGGTATTTGCCGTTATCGGCCGCCCGAATGTCGGTAAATCCACTTTGGTGAACGCCATTCTCGGCGAAGAACGCGTGATTGCGTTTGATATGGCAGGCACAACGCGCGACAGTATCCACATCGATTTCGAACGTGACGGCAAGCCGTTTACCATTATCGACACCGCAGGCGTGCGCCGTCGCGGCAAGGTGGACGAAGCCGTGGAAAAATTCTCGGTGATTAAAGCGATGCAGGCGGTCGAAGAAGCGAATGTGGCCGTGTTGGTGCTGGATGCGGCGCAGGATATTGCCGACCAAGATGCCACGATTGCTGGCTTTGCGCTGGAAGCCGGACGTGCTTTGGTGGTGGCAGTAAACAAATGGGACAGCGTGGACGAAGAGCGCAAAGAACAAATCCGCCGCGACATCAACCGCAAGCTGTATTTCCTTGATTTTGCCAAGTTCCACTTTGTTTCCGCACTGAAAGAGCGCGGCATCGAAGGCCTGTTCGACAGCATTCAGCAGGCGTACAACGCGGCAATGATTAAAATGCCGACGCCGAAAATCACCCGCGTTTTACAGACGGCCTTGGAGCGCCAAGCACCGCCGAGAGCCGGTCTTGTCCGCCCGAAAATGCGTTATGCCCACCAAGGTGGTATGAATCCGCCCGTGATTGTGGTGCACGGCAATGCTTTGCAGCATATTTCCGATTCTTACACGCGCTATCTGACGCAAACTTTCCGCAAAGCCTTCAATCTGCAAGGTACGCCGCTGCGGATTCAATACAATGTGTCGGAAAACCCGTATGAAGAAGAGGCCGACAAGCCGAAGAAAAAACCGCTGCGCCGTGTTGCCGTGAGCAACCGCATCGCCAAGCGCGAAGGCCGCAAAGAAGAAAAAGAGCGCATCAAAAAAGCGGGCAAAAAACGTCAAGTGAGCGCGAAAAAGCTGAATGCCGCGAAAAAATAAGCGCAAAGGCCGTCTGAAAACGGCGGTTCGGGAAAAGCAAAATCCCAATCCGGCCAATTGCGTTATATTCGGCTTTGCTCCGGGTGTGACGGGCTTTCGGGCTTGAAAACGGCGGAGCGTGTGCCGGAATCCGATTTGCGGTGTCCGGAAACGCCGTCCGTATTTGCCGAAAACCCCTTTTTCAGACGGTCTGAGCGATTTTTTCTATGCAAAACATAGGCAAACGCCGCATTTCCCCTTACAATCACGCCTGCGCCGTAAAACGGCATAACAATCATAAAACCAACGAAAAACGAAACGGAGTTAAAACAATGACAGCCAAAGGTCAAATGCTGCAAGATCCTTTTTTGAACGCCCTGCGCAAAGAGCACGTTCCGGTGTCGATTTATCTGGTCAACGGCATCAAGCTGCAAGGTCAGGTAGAATCTTTCGACCAATACGTTGTGCTGCTGCGCAATACATCGGTAACGCAAATGGTGTACAAACACGCGATTTCCACCATCGTTCCTGCCCGCGCCGTCAGCCTGCAACATGAAAACAAAGCGCCGGAAGCGGCCGCGCAATAAGCGTTTGAATCCACCGTCCCTGCCGTTTTGCTCCGGCAGGGATTTTTATATGGCAAGGCCGTCTGAAAACGGAGCCGTTTTGCAGCCGCAACGCAGGCAGAGCATTTTTCAGACGGCCTTGAAAACAGCCTTGTCCGGCGTTATCTGCGCCAAGGACTGATTGCCCGTTGCCAAGTTATGTCTCATCATCACGACCACCATCACGGCCATCGCCATACGCACGGCCATCACAGCCATATTCCGGAAAACCGCCGCATTCTCGGTATCAGCCTGTTGTTGATTGCCGCTTTTATGCTGTTGGAGTTTGCCGCCGGACGGGCGTTTAACAGCCTGACTTTGCTGGCCGATGCCGGACATATGGCAAATGATGCGCTCTCGCTGCTTTTGGCGTGGTTCGCTTTGTTTTTATCCGCACGCAGACAGCGTTTTTTCGCCTTGCTGAACGGCGTTTCGCTGATTTTTGTTGCCCTGATGATTCTGAAAGAGGCGTTTGAACGCTGGGGTGCGCCGCAGGAAATGGCCGCTTTGCCGATGCTCGGCGTAGCGGCGGCCGGTTTGCTGGTCAATCTGATTGTTGCCGCGCTGATGATGAAAGGCGATCACCACAATCTGAATGTGAAGGCGGCTTATCTGCACGTTTTGGCCGACTTGCTCGGCTCGGTGGCGGCGATTATTGCCGGACTGAGCGCGTGGCTGCTGGGGTGGCAGTGGGTGGATATTGCCGCCAGCGTGTTATTGAGTTTGTTTGTGTTGAAAAGCGGCTGCTCCGTGAGCCGCGAGGCTTGGCTCGAATGGCGGCACGGCTGAAAAGCCGTGTCGTGCCGGCGGTTTGCCGTCGGGCCGTCTGAAAATCTTTGTTTGTTCAAACTGAAAATGCAGCCGCCGGCTATCCGGCAGACTGTATTTTCAAATTTCCGTTAAATCAAAAATATGACACATTTTCCGCTTCCGAAACCGCACGAAAAATCACGTTGGCTCAATCTTTCCGCAGGCAGCCTGCCGTTTGCTTTGGCGCAATATCTGCCGCACGGCAAATTGAAAGTGGTGCTGACGCAAGATGCCGAACAGGCTTTGCGTTTGCAGACGGCTTGGCAGTTTTTCCGGCCGCAGGACACGGCGGTGTTTCTGCCCGATTGGGAAACGCTGCCTTACGAACGTTTTTCGCCGCATCAGGATTTGGTATCGGAGCGGCTGTCGGCTTTGTGGCAGGTAAAAAGCCGCGAGGCGGATATTTTATTTGTGCCGGTGGCGACTGCGATGCAGAAGCTCGCGCCCGTACCGTTTCTGGCCGGCCGTACGTTCTGGCTGAAAACCGGGCAGACGCTGGATATCGAGGCTTTGCGTACGGATTTGGTGGCGGCCGGTTACCACCACGTTTCCAATGTTGTCGCGGCAGGCGAGTTTGCCGTGCGCGGCGGCATTGTCGATTTGTTCCCGATGGGCAGTGCCGAACCGTTCCGCTTGGATATGTTCGGCGACGAAATCGACAATATCAAAACCTTTGACCCCGATACGCAGCGCACGATTGCGCCGGTTTCCGAAATCCGCCTGCTGCCCGCACACGAATTTCCGACTGATGAAGAGGCACAAAAAATCTTCCGCACCCGTTTCCGCGAAGAAATCGAGGGCGATTACAACGCCGCCGCAGTGTATAAAGCAGTGGGCAACGGGCAGTTCGGTGCCGGTGTGGAATATTATCTGCCGCTGTTTTTTGAAGAAGAAGCGGCCGATTTGTTTGACTATATCGGCGAAGATGCGCTGATTGTCGCGCTCGGCGATGTGAATGCCGCGGCGCACCGCTTTTGGGCGGATGTAAAAAACCGCTATGCGATGGCGCAGGGTGATGCAACGTATCCGCCTTTGCTTCCACAGTATTTGTATCTCAGTGAAGACCAGTTTGCAGGCCGTCTGAAAAATTACCCGCAGGTGCTGCCCGAATGGAACGGCAAGGAGCATTCATTGCCCGATGTGGCGGTAAACCGTCAGAGCGAAGCGCCGCTGGCCGCTTTGCAGCGTTTTCAGACGGCCTTTCAAGGCAGAATATTGCTTTGTGCGGAAAGTTTGGGGCGGCGCGAAACAATGCTCGGTTTTCTGGCGCAACACGGCTTGAAGCCGAAAACAGCCGCAGACTGGCAGGCATTTTCCGCAAGCGGCGATGCACTGGCGATTACCGTTACCCAGCTGGCTTACGGCTTCCAATGGCCGTCTGAAAAAGGCGGCGAAGCGTTTGCCGTAATTACCGAATCCGATTTGTATCAATATGTTGCTAAAAGCCGCAGCAAAAACAGCCGACGCAAACACGCCCAAGTTTCAGACGGCCTGTTGCGCGATTTGGCGGAAATCAATATCGGCGATCCGGTGGTGCACGAAGAGCACGGCATCGGCCGTTATATGGGCTTGGTGGGTATGGATTTGGGTGAAGGGGCGAACGAAATGATGTTGCTGGAATACAGCGGCGGCGCGCAACTTTATGTTCCTGTTGCCCAGCTTCATTTAATCAGCCGCTATTCCGGCAGCGCGCGCGAAAATGTGCAGCTGCACAAACTCGGCGCGGCGGCGTGGAGCAAGGCCAAACGCAAAGCGGCAGAAAAAGCACGTGATACCGCCGCCGAACTGCTGAATTTGTATGCCCAACGCGCTGCCCAGCAAGGCCATAAATTCGCTTTTGACGAAACCGATTATCAGGCATTTTCAGACGGCTTCGGATATGAAGAAACCGAAGACCAAGCCGCTGCAATTGCTGCCGTGCTGGCCGATTTGACGCAGGGCAAACCGATGGACCGCCTGATTTGCGGCGATGTTGGTTTCGGCAAAACCGAAGTGGCACTGCGCGCCGCTTTTGTGGCCGTAATGGGCGGCAAACAGGTGGCCGTGCTTGCGCCGACCACGCTTTTGGTCGAACAGCACGCGCAGAATTTTGCCGACCGTTTCGCCGATTTTCCGGTTAAAGTCGCCCAGCTTTCCCGTTTTAACAGCAGCAAGGAAACCAAAGCGACTTTGGCCGGAATGGCAGACGGCACGGTGGATATCGTTATCGGTACGCACAAGCTGGTGCAAGACGATATCCAATTCAAAAACTTGGGCTTGGTGATTATTGACGAAGAGCACCGCTTCGGCGTGCGCCAGAAAGAGCAGCTCAAACGCCTGCGCGCCAACGTGGATATTCTGACGATGACCGCTACGCCGATTCCGCGTACGCTGTCGATGGCGCTGGAAGGGCTGCGCGACTTTTCGTTGATTACCACTGCGCCGAGCCGCCGTCTGGCCGTTAAAACCTTTGTCAAACCGTTCAGCGAAGGCAGCGTGCGCGAAGCCGTATTGCGCGAATTGAAGCGCGGCGGCCAAGTGTTTTTCCTGCATAACGAAGTGGAAACCATTGAAAATATGCGCGAACGGCTGGAATTATTGCTGCCCGAAGCGCGTATCGGCGTGGCGCACGGCCAACTGCGCGAGCGCGAGCTGGAACAAGTAATGCGCGACTTTTTGCAGCATAAATTCAATGTTTTGCTGTGTTCTACCATTATTGAAACCGGCATCGACATTCCGAACGCCAACACCATCATCATCAACCGTGCCGACAAATTCGGCTTGGCGCAGCTGCACCAGCTGCGCGGACGGGTCGGCCGCAGCCACCACCAAGCCTACGCTTATCTGCTTACGCCCGAATATCTGACCAAAGACGCAGAAAAGCGGCTGGATGCTATTGCGGCGGCAGACGAATTGGGTGCAGGTTTCAGCCTCGCAATGCAGGATTTGGAAATCCGCGGGGCAGGCGAAATTCTCGGCGAAGGGCAGAGCGGCGAGATGATGCAGGTCGGCCTGACGCTTTACACCGAAATGCTCAAACAGGCCGTGCGCGATCTGAAAAAAGGCCGCCAGCCCGATTTGGATGCGCCGTTGGGCGTAACCACCGAAATCAAGCTGCACAGCCCTGCCTTACTGCCCGAAAGCTATTGCCCCGATATTCACGAGCGGCTTGTGCTGTACAAACGCTTGGCAACTTGCGAAACCGAAGCGCAAATCAATGCCGTCCACGAAGAGCTGGTGGACCGCTTTGGCCTGCCTGAGCAGCCCGTGAAAACCCTGATTGAAAGCTACCGCATCCGTTTGCAAGCCAAAATGCTGGGCATCGATGCTGTTGATGCAACGAGTGAAGCCGTTACGCTGACTTTCGGCAAGCACCACCGCTTCGAGCCTGCCGAT
>JAUNKU010000083.1 GCA_030532645.1 Neisseria sp.
CGCCCGACCCTCTGGTTCGTAGCCAGATACTCTATCCAACTGAGCTACGGGTGCTGTGCAAGAAAGATTTGAATTATAGAGAGCAAATGCTGTTCGGTCAAGCATTTTATCTGAATTATTTTGCCAAAAATGCTAAAATCGCCGTTTTTATTTGAAATTAAAGAGAATTAAATGTCAGAGGTTTTGCATTATCCGGCTTTATCCGCACTGTTTGCCCGTTTCAGACGGCCTGTGGTGCTGATTGATTTGGAAACTACGGGCGGGCATTTTCTGCAAGACCGTATTACCGAAGCGGCGTTTTTGCGTTTTGACAACGGCAAAACGGAACGTTTCCAGCAGTTGGTGAATCCGCAAACCGAGATTTCCGAGTTTATTACACGGCTGACCGGCATTGATAATGCGATGGTGGCCGACGCGCCCGATTTTTCTACGCTCGCGCCCGAGCTGCTCGGCAAACTGCAAGGCGCATTGATTGTGGCGCACAACAGCAAATTCGATTATCAGTTTCTCTGTAATGAATTTGCCCGCGCCGGTCTGCCGTTTGCCGCGCAGACTTTGTGTACGGTGCAGCTTTCGCGGCGGCTGTATCCTCAATTTCACAAACACAGCTTGGAAAGCATTATCGAGCGGCACGGCATTTCTACTGCCGCACGACACCGCGCGATGGACGATGTGCTGGCGTTGGCTGATTTTTTGGAATTTGCACTCGGCGAATACGGAACAGATGCTGTGGAAAAACAGGCGCGGTTGCTGCTGAACCCGCAAGCGTTTCCGGAAAATCTGCCCGAGCCGTTGCACGCTGCGCTCAACCGCTTGCCCGACAGCGACGGCGTGAGCGTTTGGCTGGACAACGAAGGGCGTGCGCTGCATATTGCCGCCCACCTCCAAGCTTTCCGCGAAGCAGCGGCGCTGACGGCCAAGCCGAATGCACCGCTCCGCCGGGCTGCCACACTGGTTTTCCATCCGTCAGCCGGTGCGATAGACAGCTTGGTCATCAAAGCGTTGCTGCAAGAAGAATATGCAAGGCCGTCTGAATATTCGGACAACGACGCTGTCCAAGCCAAAAAAGCGGCCGACAAAACCTATTTCGCCGTGCACTTCGCAGCCGAACAAACGGCCGAAGGCAAGGCCTTGCGTGCGCGGATTGTGCCGCTTTCAGACGGCCTTTCCGAGCAGCAGACTTACGGCCTGTTTCTGCACAAAAAAGCCGCCAAAGCCGCGCTGCGCGAATGGGCGGAGGCTTACGGGCTGTGCCAGAAACTGCTGGATATTCTGCCTTACACGTTGCCGGAAAACAGCCCCTGCCCGGCCGCGCAAAGCGGTAAAAACTGCCATTGCACCGGCAGCGGCGGCCGTGAACTCCAATACCGCGACACCGCCGCTTTCGCCGACCGTCTGCCGGTTGCCGGCTGGGGACAGGCTCGCGAAATCCGTGTACACGAAGCCCTGCCTTTCGGAACGCGGCGCGCCCGTCATTTGCTGAAACACGGTTTGCTGCAACTGCCGGACGGGCGTTTCCTGTTCGACAGCAGTCTGCCTGCGCTGGTCAAAGAAGCCTTGAAAGAAAAAAGAAATGTGGAAACCGTCAGCTGACGGAAGGCCGTCTGAAAAGGCAAAACGGAACTATCGGTTGGCTTGTAGCGAAGCGTAAACGCAGCATTGCCTGTAAAAAGTTTCTGCTTTGCTCCAAACGCAAACCAAGCTCAAACGGTTTACAAACACAGCTTCAATAAATATGAAATATGCCGTCTGAAAATCGGGGAGATATAAAACCTCCGTTTTCAGACGGCATTATTGTATTCCTGCCTACAAACACCAGCATTCAATGCAGATAATCATAAATTTTCTCGGCCAGCGCACGGCTGATGCCTTCGGTTTGTGCCAAATCTTCCACGCTGGCGGCCGCCACGCCGCGCAAGCCGCCGAAACGGGTAAGCAGCGCTTGGCAGCGTTTGCTGCCGATGCCGGGAATGTCGTTGAGCGATGAAGTGACGCGCGCTTTATCGCGTTTCTTACGGTGGCCGGTAATGGCGAAACGGTGGGATTCGTCGCGCACGGTTTGCAGCAGATGCAAGGCTTCGCTGTTCGGCGGCAGGCGGAAGGTTTCGCCGGTAAACGGCAAAATCAGCTCTTCCAAACCAGCTTTGCGCTCGGGGCCTTTGGCAATGCCGATCAGCGGAATGGCCAACCCGAGCTCCTGCCAAACGGATACGGCCACGCCGATCTGCCCTTTGCCGCCGTCAATCAGCACGGCATCCGGCCAGCGCACACTTTCGCCGTTGGCTTCGGCTTCGCGCATTTTGCCGTAACGCCGCGTCAGCACTTCGCGCATTGCAGCGTAATCGTCGCCTGCTTTGGCGGTGGTGATATTGTAGCGGCGGTATTGGTCAGGACGGATATCGTGTTCGTCATACACCACGCAGGAAGCGACGGTTGCTTCGCCTTGCGTGTGGCTGATGTCGAAACATTCCAGCCGTTGCAGGCTGTCGCCGTCCATACCGAGCAGCTGCGCCAAACCGTCCAAACGGCCCTGCTGCCTGCCGTACTGCAAACGGTGCTGCGCCAATGCAAGACGGGCGTTGCGCTCGGCCATATCCAGCCATACTTTTCGCTCACCCAAGGTTTTCGATACAAACTGGATTTGTTTGCCGTGTTCTTGGTTCAAGGCCGTCTGAACAAGATCGGGTATAACGAAATTGCTGATAATGATGTCGGGCTTGTTTTTGCCGAGATAATGTTGCGCCACGAAAGCTTCGGCGTATTCCGCGCTGTCCTGCACGCCCTCGCCTGCGCTGTCGGGGAAAAAACTTTTGTCGCCGACGTGCCGGCCGCCGCGCACGGCTACCCAGTGTACGCACACCGTACCGCCCTCTTCCGCCAAAGCGAGAATATCAATGTCGTGCGGATTATTGGGATTTTTGCTGTCGATAAACTGGCGGCTCTGCACAATGCCCAAGGCTTGCAGTTGGTCGCGGTAACGCGCCGCCGCCTCAAAATCCAAAGCTTCGGCCGCGCGGTGCATTTTGTCGGTAAGCATTTGGTTCAGCTCGCCGGTTTTGCCGTTGAGAAAAGTAGCCGCTTCATTAACCGAAGTCTGATAATCTTCCGCCGAAATATAGCCGACACACGGCCCTGAGCAGCGTTTGATCTGATACAGCAGGCAGGCGCGTTCGCGGTGGGAAAATACGCTGTCTTCGCAAGTACGCAGCCGGAACACCTTTTGCAGAATCTGAATACTGTCGCGCACCGCGTAGCCGTTCGGATACGGGCCGAAATAGCGGCTGCCTTTTTTCAGACGGCCCCGGTAATACGCCATCTGCGGAAATTCGTGCCCCGAAAGCATCAGATACGGATAACTTTTATCATCGCGGAACAGAATATTGTATTTGGGCGACAAAGCTTTGATGAAGTTGTTTTCCAAAATCAAAGCCTCGGCCTCGCTGCGCGTAACTGTTACCTCGATCGAATGAATCTGCCGCACCATCAACACGATGCGCGGCGAATGGTCGGACTTCTGAAAATAGTTCGACACGCGCCGTTTCAGATTCACCGCCTTACCGACATACAGCACCTTACCCGCCTTATCCAGCATACGGTACACGCCCGGCAGCGGCGGCAGATTTTTCAGAAACAAGGGAATATCGAAATCAGACACGGCCAAATCTTCATCAAAAAGCAAGCCCGACATTATACGGCAAAGCGCCGACGCGGGGCGTTTACGGCAGAACCGTTTTCACGGTATAATGACGTGCATTCTAACCAAAGCCGAAAGTTGAATGCACTATGCGTATCGTAGAAAAAGCCTATACCTTTGACGACGTGCTGCTCGTTCCTGCACATTCCCAAGTGCTGCCACGCGACGTTACTCTGCAAACACCCCTTACCCGCTCCATCACCCTCAATCTCCCCCTGCTTTCCGCCGCAATGGATACCGTAACCGAAGCCCGTTTGGCCATTTCAATGGCGCAAGAAGGCGGCATCGGCATTATCCATAAGAATATGACGCCGGAACAGCAAGCCCGCGCCGTGGAAAAAGTAAAACGCCACGAAAGCGGCATCGTTAAAGACCCGATTACCATTCCGCCGGAAACTCTGGTGGGCGACCTGCTGAAAATGCTGTCGCAACGCAAACGCAAAATCTCCGGCCTGCCGGTAGTGGAAAACGGCAAAGTGGTCGGCTTGGTAACCAACCGCGACCTGCGCTTCGAAAAACGCCTCGACCAACCCGTTTCCGCCATTATGACACCGCGCGAACAGCTGGTTACCGTACCGGAAGGCACTTCCGTAGAAGATGCGCGCGAAGTGATGCACGAGCATAAAGTCGAACGCGTTTTGGTGGTGAACGACGCGTGGGAACTGAAAGGCCTGATTACCGTTAAAGACATTCTGAAAACCACCGAGTTTCCGAATGCCAACAAAGATTCAGACGGCCGTTTGCGCGTAGGCGCGGCAGTCGGCGTGGGCGCGGATACCGATGAGCGCGTCAAAGCATTGGTAGAAGCAGGCGTGGACGTGATTGTGGTCGATACCGCGCACGGCCACAGCCAAGGCGTGCTCGACCGCGTAAAATGGGTAAAAGACAACTTCCCGCACGTTCAAGTCATCGGCGGCAATATCGCCACCGCACAAGCCGCGCGTGATTTGGTGGCTGCCGGTGCAGACGCCGTCAAAGTCGGCATCGGCCCAGGTTCGATTTGTACCACCCGTATCGTAGCCGGTGTCGGCGTTCCGCAGCTGACCGCCATTCACAATGTTTCCGAAGCCTTGAAAGGCACAGGCGTTCCGCTGATTGCCGACGGCGGTATCCGCTTCTCCGGCGACGTTGCCAAAGCCTTGGCTGCCGGTGCCAGTTGCGTGATGCTCGGCGGTATGTTCGCCGGTACGGAAGAGGCACCGGGCGAAATCGAGCTGTATCAAGGCCGTTCGTACAAATCCTACCGCGGTATGGGTTCGCTGGGCGCGATGAGCCAAGGCTCGAACGACCGCTATTTCCAAGACAAACAGGAAAGCGCCGACAAATACGTTCCCGAAGGCATTGAAGGCCGCGTACCGTACAAAGGCCCGATTGTGCAAATCATCCACCAAATCGTCGGCGGCCTGCGATCCAGTATGGGCTACTTGGGCTGCAAATCGATTGCCGAAATGCACGAAAAAGCGGAATTTGTGGAAATCACTTCTGCCGGTATGAGCGAATCGCACGTCCACGACGTTCAAATCACCAAAGAAGCGCCGAACTACCACCGCTAAAACCAAACCAGGCCGTCTGAAAATGAGCGAAACAGGTTTCCGCGAAAGCGAAAACCGAAAAAGCCCGTTTTTCAGACGGCCTTTTTGCCGGAAATGGAAACGGCAAGCCGAAATTTTACGCTTTACACTACACGCGGCTACTCGTTTCAGCCGCCGCAAACAGGTATAATGCGCCAAACATTTTTGCGCTTTACAAAACACCTGAGCCATTTTTCAGACGGCCTTTTCCGTACAAAAGCCGTTTATTCAGATTGAAACAAATCCAAACACAAGGAGTTTGCAGTGAGCACCATTATCGACATCTTCGCCCGCGAAATCTTAGACTCGCGCGGCAACCCCACCGTAGAATGCGACGTATTGCTGGAAAGCGGCGTAATGGGCCGTGCAGCTGTACCGAGCGGCGCTTCCACCGGTCAGAAAGAGGCTTTGGAACTGCGCGACGGCGATAAAGCGCGCTATCTCGGCAAAGGCGTATTGAAAGCCGTTGAACATATTAACAATGAAATCGCCCAAGCGCTGATCGGTGTGGACGCTTCCGAGCAAAGCTATATCGACCAGATTATGCTGGACTTGGACGGTACGGAAAACAAAGGCCGTTTGGGCGCAAACGCCACTTTGGCCGTTTCGATGGCCGTTGCCCGTGCAGCCGCCGAAGATGCCGGTCTGCCGCTCTACCGCTACTTGGGCGGTGCAGGCCCGATGGCGATGCCGGTACCGATGATGAACGTTATCAACGGCGGTGCACACGCCAACAACAGCTTGGATATTCAAGAATTTATGATTATGCCGGTCGGCGCACCGACTTTCCGCGAAGCTTTGCGCTGCGGTGCGGAAGTATTCCATGCGCTGAAAAAACTGTGCGATGAAAAAGGCTTCCCGACCACTGTCGGCGACGAAGGCGGTTTCGCGCCGAACCTGAACAGCCACGAAGAAGCACTGCAACTGATGCAGCAGGCCGTTGAAGCCGCCGGTTACACCGCAGGCGAAGACGTGCTGTTTGCTTTGGACTGCGCGTCCAGCGAGTTCTACAAAGACGGCAAATACCATCTGAGCGCCGAAGGTTTGGCACTGAGCAGCGAAGAATTTGCCGACTACCTGGCGAAATTGGTGGACACTTATCCGATTGTTTCCATCGAAGACGGTATGGACGAAAACGACTGGGCAGGCTGGAAACACCTCACCGAAAAACTGGGCAAACGCGTTCAGTTGGTCGGCGATGATTTGTTTGTTACCAACCCGAAAATCTTGGCCGAAGGCATTGAAGCCGGCGTAGCCAATGCTTTGTTGGTAAAAGTAAACCAAATCGGTACATTGAGCGAAACCCTGAAAGCCGTAGAACTGGCCAAACGCAACCGCTACACCAGCGTGATGAGCCACCGTTCGGGCGAAACCGAAGATTCGACCATTGCCGATTTGGCCGTGGCAACCAACTGTATGCAGATCAAAACCGGTTCGCTGTCGCGCTCCGACCGTATGGCCAAATACAACCAACTCCTGCGTATCGAAGAGGAATTGGGCGAAGCAGCCTACTATCCGGGCAAAGCTGCGTTTTACCAATTAGGCAAATAAGGATTCCGGCCGTATGAAGTGGGTAACTTTGGTCTTGACTGCCGCTTTGGTGTATTTCCACTATCATTTGTGGATTGCCAAAGGCGGCTGGCAGGATATGTCGCAGCTGAAAGACGAAGTGGCGGTGCAAGAAGAGAAAAACACCCTCTTGGCCGTCCGCAATACCGCCTTGGCCGCCGAAGTTGCCGACCTTGCCGAGGGTAAAGAAGCCATCGCCGAAATCGCCCGTGTGGACTTGGGCTATATCGAAGAAGGCGAAACCTATTACCGCCTCGTCAAACGCTTCAAACCGTAATCCGAACGTTCCCGTCATACCGGCAGCTTTTGCCGGTATGACGTTTTTCTTATGCCACACAGACACAACATTATGGAAAACATCCGCGAATACGTCCGCCGTGAAGCCGCAGCGGCCAAACAGGCATTTTACGGATTGGCACAAGCCTCTACCGCACAAAAAAACGCTGCGCTGTTACGCACGGCCGAATTATTACTGGCCGAGCAAAACGAAATCTTGGCAGCCAATGCACAAGATATGCAGGCTGCCGAAGCCAAAGGCTTGGAAGCCGCCCTGCTCGACCGCTTGAAACTTGATGAAAAAACGATTGCTGGAATGTGCGAAGGTTTGCGCCAAATCGCCGCCCTGCCCGATCCCGTCGGCGAAATGGACGAATTCCGTATCCGTCCGAACGGTCTCAATATCGGCAAAATGCGCGTACCGCTCGGCGTTATCGGCATTATTTACGAATCACGCCCGAACGTAACCGTTGATGCGGCTGCACTGTGCCTGAAATCCGGCAACGCCTGCGTATTGCGCGGCGGCAGTGAAGCGCTGCACAGCAACCGTGCGATTGCACGCTGCGTCAAACAGGCTTTACAAGAAAACGGCCTGCCCGAAGCCGCGGTTGTGTTTATCGACACCACCGATCGCGACGCTGTCAGCGCAATGCTGCAAAGCCCCGAGCTGATTGACGTGATTATTCCGCGCGGCGGCAAGAGCTTGGTTGCCCGCATTTCCGCCGAAGCGCGCGTACCGGTTATCAAACATTTGGACGGTATCTGCCACGTTTATCTGGACGAATTTGCCGATACCGAAAAAGCCGTCAATATCGCTTTCAACGCCAAAACCTCGCGCTACGG
>JAUNKU010000084.1 GCA_030532645.1 Neisseria sp.
GATGCCGTCTGAAAAAGCCGAACAAGCCGCCATCGGGGCGTTTTTTGCGCAGCTGGATCGGCAGCTGGCGTTATACGATGCCAAATTGGACAAGCTGGGGCAGGTAAAAGCGGCGTTGCTGTCGGCGGCGTTGGTGTAGGAGTGTGCGATGGAATTTGCCAATGAAAATGAATTTGAAGCGGCGTTTATCAAGGCGTTGCAGCAGCACGGCTGGGAAGAGCCGGTTTTAGAATATCAAAACGAGGCGCAGCTTTTGCAAAACTGGGCGGATATTTTGTTTCACAACAACCGCCAAATCGACCGTTTGAACGGTGTGCCGCTGACGGACGGCGAGATGGCGCAGCTGATCGAGCAGATCCGCACGAAAACGCCTGCTGCACTCAACCGTATCATTAACGGCAAGACGATTGCGATTACCCGCGATAATCCTGCCGATACGCTGAATTTCGGGCGCGAGGTGAGCTTGAAAATCTACGACCGCAACGAGATTGCGGCAGGTTCGAGCCGTTATCAGATTGTACGCCAGCCTGTTTTTTCGGTGTCGGATTCGCTTTTGGGCAGCCGCCGCGGCGATATTTTGCTGCTGATTAACGGTATGCCGGTGATTCATATCGAGCTGAAACGCTCGGGCGTGCCGCTGTCGCAGGCGGTGAACCAGATCGAGAAATACAGCCGCAACGGGGTGTTCGGCGGTCTGTTTGCTTTGGTGCAGATTTTTGTGGCGGCAACGCCTGAAGATGCGCTGTATTTTGCCAATCAGCCGATGGCGGACGGCGGCTTTAACCGCAGTTTTGTGTTCCGTTGGGCGGATTTTGATAATGAGCCGGTGGTGCGTTTTGAGGAGGTGACGGCAAGTTTGCTGTCGATTCCGCTGGCGCACGAGATGATCGGTTTTTATACGGTGGCAGACGAAGGCGACGGCGCGCTCAAAGTGATGCGCAGTTATCAGTATTTCGCGGCATCGAACATCGCGCACCGTGTCCGCCGTCATCTGTGGGGCGCGGGCAACCAGCGCGGCGGCTATATCTGGCACACGACAGGCTCGGGCAAGACGATGACGAGCTTTAAGTCGGCGCAGCTGATCGCGCAGTCGGGCGATGCGGACAAGGTGGTGTTTTTGATGGACCGCATCGAGCTGGATGTGCAGTCGGTGAAGGAATACCGCAATTTTGCCGACAGCCGCGACGAGGTGCAAAGTACGCAGAACACGGCGGCTTTGTTCGCCAAGCTCAAAAGCAACAGCCCGAGCGATACGCTGATCGTGACTTCTATCCAAAAGATGAGCAATATCAAGGGCGAAGAAGGTGTGAATGCGGAAGATATTGCGGCGGTGGCGGCAAAGAAAATCGTGTTTATCGTGGACGAGTGCCACCGTTCGACTTTCGGCGAGATGATGGCGGATATTAAGGAAACTTTTGCCGATGCGCTGTTTTTCGGCTTTACGGGTACGCCGATTTTGCAGGAAAACCGCCGCAAGAGCAGCACGACCAGCGATATTTTCGGCGACGAGCTGCACCGTTACAGCCTTGCCGACGGTATCCGCGACGGCAATGTTTTGGGCTTTGATGTGTACCGTGTGGCGACTTTTAAAGACGGTGATCTGCGCCGTGCGGTGGCATTGCAAAAGGCGAAAGCGGCAACGCTGGACGAGGTGTGGCAGGACGAGCAAAAAGCGGAAGTTTTCCGTCAGTTTTCAGACGGCAAGTGTGTGCCGATGGCGGGCTTTTTTGATGAAAAAGGCAAGTATCACAAGGGCATTGAGGATTATCTGCCTGCGGCTCAGTTTGACAGCGAACGGCACAGGGCGGCAGTCGTCGCGGACATTGCCGAGCATTGGGCGGCACTCAGCCAAGGCGGCTTGTTCCACGCGATGCTGGCAACCAGCAGTATCCGCGAGGCAATCGAGTATTACCGTTTGATTAAAAAGCGGCTGCCGATGCTGAAAATCTCCGCGCTGTTCGATACCAATGAGGGCAACGAGGACGATTATGCCTTTAAAGAAGCAGGCGTGCTGGAAATCCTGCGCGACTATAACGAACGCTACGGGCAGCAGTTTACTTTGCCTGCTTGGGGCGCGTTTAAAAAAGACGTTGCCGCGCGGCTGGCGCACAAAGACCAATACAAGCGGCTCGATTACCGCAAAACGCCTGAAAAATGCCTTGATTTGCTCATCGTCGTCGAGCAGATGCTGACGGGGTTTGACTCGAAATTTGTTAATACTCTGTATGCCGACAAGCTGATGGAAAACGAGAAAATCATTCAGGCGTTTTCCCGCACGAACCGCCTGTTCGGCACGCAAAAGCCGTTCGGCACGGTGCGCTACTACCGCAAAGTGCATACGATGCAGCGCAATGTCGCCGCCGCCGTGAAGCTGTTTTCCGGCGATAAAGAATTTGCCCTGTTCGCCGACAAGCTGCCTGCCAATATCCGCAAAATCAACGCAGTCTATGCCGAAATCAGCGAATTGTTCGCCGGTGAAAAGATTGAAAACTTTGCAAAACTGCCCGAAAAAGCGGCGGAAAAAGCGCAGTTTGCCAAGCTGTTCAACCAATTAAACGCCCTGCTCGAAGCCGCCCGCGTACAAGGCATGCGCTGGGGCGTGAACGAATACGGCGAGGATGGCGGCAAAGCCGTGCGCGAAATCGACGAACAAGGCTACCTGACCTTGCTGCAACGCTATAAGGAACTTTCAGACGGCAACGGCGGCGGTGGCGGCGGTGGAGACGATATTCCCTTCGACCTGCAAAGCCACATCAGCAGCATCGACACCGGACGCATCGACTCAGACTATATGAACAGCCAGTTTGAAAAATTCCTCAAACTGCCGCTCACCGCCGAACACGAAACCGAACGCCGTGCCGTGCTCAACCAACTGCACAAATCCTTCGCCGCCCTCAGCCAAGACGAACAAAAAGCCGCGCGGCTGGTACTCGGACAGCTCGAAAACGGCGGCTTGAATATTCAGCAAGGCAAAACCCTGCGCGACTACATCACCGAGCAGCTCGTCGAGCACCAAAACAGCGCCACCACCGCCTTCGCCGAACGCTTCGGCTTAGACGCTTCCACCCTCGCCGCCCTGCTCGCCGACCACCCGACCGAACAAAACCTAAACGAATACAACCGCTTCGACACCCTGCTCGCCACCGCCGATATGGACAAAGCCCAGCAGTATTTTGCAGAACAGGGAGAAAGTTTGCCGCGCCCGCTGGTGAAAGTGCGGGTGTATAACGTTGTGAAAGCGTTTGTTTTGGAACAAGGCCGTCTGTAAAGGCAAAGGCCGTTTTTCAGACGGCCTTGCTTTTCTCGCTTGATGTATCGGCGTACAATCGCGGCTTTATTTCACAAAATTTCTATATAAAGGACAGCAATATGAATTTTCCGCACCGCTCCGTGCCTGCCGCCCGTTTGCGCCGTATGCGCAAAGACGATTTTTCGCGCCGCCTGATGCGTGAAAATATGCTGACGGCCGATGATTTGATTTATCCGGTGTTTGTGTTGGAAGGTGAAAATCAGGAAGAAGCTGTGGCTTCGATGCCGGGCGTGAAGCGGCAGAGTTTGGACAAACTGCTTTATACGGCGGAAGAGGCTTTGGAGCTGGGTATTCCGATGCTGGCGCTGTTTCCGGTGATTACGCAGAACAAAACCGAGCTGGCGGAAGAGGCGTATAACCCCGAAGGTTTGGTGCCGACTGCGGTACGCGAGCTGCGCCGCCGTTTTCCGGAATTGGGCATTATGACGGACGTGGCGCTCGACCCCTACACCAGCCACGGCCAAGACGGTTTGATTGACGGCAGCGGTTATGTGTTGAACGATGAAACGATTGATGTGTTAATCCGCCAAGCATTGTGCCACGCGGAAGCAGGCGCGCAGGTAGTCGCCCCTTCCGATATGATGGACGGCCGTATCGGCGCGATTCGCGAGGCCTTGGAAGATGCCGGCCATATCCACACGCGGATTATGGCGTATTCGGCGAAATATGCTTCGGCGTTTTACGGCCCGTTCCGCGATGCGGTGGGCAGTGCGGCGAATTTGGGCAAGGCCGATAAGAAAACCTATCAGCAAGACCCGGCCAACTCGGACGAGGCTTTGCACGAAGTGGCACTGGATATTCAGGAAGGCGCGGATATGGTGATGGTGAAGCCCGGTATGCCGTATTTGGACGTTATCCGCCGCGTAAAAGACGAATTCGGCGTGCCGACTTTTGCCTATCAGGTTTCCGGCGAATATGCGATGTTGCAGGCTGCTATTCAAAACGGCTGGCTGGACGGCGATAAAGTGATTTTGGAAAGCCTTTTGGCCTTCAAACGCGCCGGCGCGGACGGGATTTTGACGTATTACGCTTTGCAGGCCGCGCGTTTGTTGAAAGGTAAGTAAAACCGCGATAAGAGGCCGTCTGAAAACAAGGTATTTTCAGACGGCATTTTTGCAGGCTGGGTTGCAGCGGAGCGGAAATCCGGCAAAACTGCGCTTAATGTATGCCGACGCTAACCCCTCTCCCGCCTGCGGGGGAGGGCTAGGGTGGGGGCCCGGTAAAACCTCTGCTTCCCCGAATCTGCTGAAAACACCGTATTTGCAGACAGCCTTTTGTGTACAATGCCGTCTGAAAATCAAACCTCCGAACGGAAAAGCAAAATGCAAAAAATCACCTTAATCGCCGCCCACGCGGAAAACCGCTGTATCGGCTACAACAACCAAATGCCGTGGCATCTGCCCGAAGATTTCGCCTTTTTCCGTGCCTACACCACCGGCAAGCCCGTACTGATGGGGCGCAAAACGTGGGAATCGCTGCCGAAAAAACCGCTGCCCAAACGCCGCAATATCGTTATCACGCGCCAAGCGGATTACTCAGCCGAAGGCGCGGAAGTGTTCCCCGATATTCAAACAGCCTTGGCCGCCTGCGCCGCCGAGCCGGAAGTCATCATTATGGGCGGTGCGCAGATTTACGAACAAACTCTGCCGCTTGCAACGGACTTGCGGATAACAGAAGTGGCGCTGAATGTGGACGGCGATGCGTTTTTCCCCGAATACCGCAAAGGCGGCTGGCAGGAAGCAGCGCGTGAAAGCCATATCTCCCAGAAGGGAATTGGCTATGCGTTTGTGCATTATGTGCAAGCCGATCAAAGCTGATTCCGAGCCGTTCGCATCAAATCGAACATAAAAAGGCCGTCTGAAAACGGCGGTCTTTTTTATGCAAAATATCGGCAAACCGGCTTTCCGGCCGGACACCCCCACCCTAGCCCTCCCCCGCAGGCGGGAGAGGGAACGGCATTGCTGTGGGATTTTGCGGTGGTGGTTTGCAGCGGCAACAACCGTGTAGCTTGGGTTGCAACGTAAGCGGAAACCCGATGCAGGAATGCTTCAATATCGGTTTGCTGAATTTTGCAATGCCGGTTCTAAACGGCAAAACAGAATCCAAACCGAGCGTGCTTTCTGCGGGCATTCAAAGCTATAATCTTTCCTTTTCTTCTCCGCCGTCCGCACCGCTTTCGCTGTGTTTTCCGAAACAGGCAAAAGCCTTCGGTTTTCAGACGGCCTCACGCCAAACTTCCTATGAAACTCAATCCCCAACAGCAGCAGGCGATTCATTATCTCGGCGGGCCTTTGTTTGTGCTGGCCGGTGCAGGCAGCGGCAAAACGCGCGTGATTACCGAAAAAATCGCTTATATGATTACTTCCGGCCGCTATTATCCGCACAATATCGCGGCGATTACCTTTACCAATAAAGCGGCAAAGGAAATGCAGGAGCGGATTTCGGGAATGCTGAACAAGAAGCAGACGCGCGGTCTGACGGTATGCACGTTCCACTCGCTCGGTATGAAAATGCTGCGCGAGGAAGCGGCGGCGGCCGGTTTGAAAAAGAATTTTTCGATTTTGGACGCAACCGACAGTGCGAAAATCATCGGTGAAATCATCGGCAGCACGGGGCGCGAGCAGATTTTCAAGGTACAAAACCGCATTTCTTTATGGAAAAACGATTTGAAAACGCCGGAAGCGGCTTTTCAGACGGCCTCGGACGAATGGGAAAAGTTTGCCGCGCAGGCTTATGCTTCGTATCAGGACACTTTGCAGCATTATCAAGCGGTGGATTTCGACGATTTAATCCGTATTCCGACGCTGCTTTTGCGCGACAACAGCGAAGTGCGCCACAAATGGCAGCTCAAATTACGCTATTTGCTGGTGGACGAATGCCAAGATACGAACACCTGCCAATATGCGCTGATGCGGCTTTTGGCCGGCGCGGAAGGAATGTTTACCGCCGTGGGCGACGACGACCAGTCGATTTACGCTTGGCGCGGCGCGAATATGGAAAATCTGCGCCTGCTGCAAACCGATTATCCGCAGCTGAAAATCATCAAATTGGAGCAGAACTACCGCTCCACCGCACGGATTTTGAAAATCGCCAACCAAGTGATTGCCAATAATCCGAAGCTGTTTCCGAAAACGCTGTGGTCGCAATTCGGTATGGGCGAGCCGGTGAAAGTGGTTGCGTGCAGCAACGAGCAGCACGAAGCGGAATGGGTGGTGCAGCAGATTGTGAAGCAGAAAACCGTTGGCGGCGACAAAATCCGTTATGCCGATTTTGCCATTCTCTACCGAGGCAACCATCAAGCACGGCTGTTTGAAGAAGCGCTGCGTGCCGCACGCGTGCCCTACCAGCTTTCCGGCGGCCAGAGCTTTTTCGACAAGGCCGAGATTAAAGACGTGCTTTCCTATATCCGCCTGATTGCCAATCCCGACGACGATCCGGCTTTCCTCCGCGCGGTTACTACACCCAAACGCGGTGTCGGCGATGCCACCTTAGGCCGTCTGAACGACTACGCCAAAGCCCACCAATGCAGCCTGTTTGCCGCCGCGCAAGCGGAAGAAGTGATCCATTCGCTCGGTACGAAAAACCGCGAAAGCCTGCTGCAATTTATGGATTTGATGCAGGACTGCCGCGCCCGCGCCGAAAGCGATGCGGCCGGTGCGTTGATTCACAAGCTGCTTCAAGACATCGGCTACGAAGCGCATTTGATGGACAACGAAGAAGGCAAAGCCGGTGAAATCAAATGGCGCAATGTGCAGGATTTGAGTGGCTGGCTGGCGAAAAAAGGCGAGCAGGACGGTAAAAACATCATTGAAATCGCCCAAACCATCGCCCTGATGACCTTGCTCGAAGGGCGTGAAGACGAAGAAACCGATGCGGTGAAAATGTCCACCCTGCACGCTTCCAAAGGCTTGGAATATCCTTTTGTGTTTCTGGTGGGCTGCGAAGAAGGCCTGTTTCCGCACAGCGACAGCGTAGAAGAAGGCAATCTCGAAGAAGAACGCCGTCTGATGTATGTCGGCATCACCCGCGCCAAACGCCAGCTCACGCTCACCCACTGCACCAAACGCAGAAAACAGGGCACTTGGCACTATCCCGAACCCAGCCGCTTTATCGATGAAATGCCGCAGGAAGATTTGAAAATCCTCGGCCGAAAAGGCGGCGAGCCTTTGGTCAGCAAAGCCGAAGGGAAACAATATTTTTCCGAGTTCTCCACGATGCTGGCGGGCAAAAAGCGGAAGCTGGATATTTAAAAGGCCCGAACCGCGGAGCGGCAATGTCAAAAGGCCGTCTGAAAAACACACTTTTCAGACGGCCTTTAAAACTGCTTTAAAAAAAATGCGGCACCGAAGTGCCGCGAAGCCAGTTTGAGAAGGCAGGAAAACA
>JAUNKU010000085.1 GCA_030532645.1 Neisseria sp.
ATTTGTCACGCAGCTGGAAAACGTGGCCGACTTCGATACCGCGTGCCAGTTTCAGACGGCCTTGACCATCGGGGCTGGCATCGCCTTCCACAACATTACGCAAATCGACAAACTCAGGCTCAGCGGCATCGCGGCCGAAGTTGAAACCGGTGTAGTGCCAGCCGTTGTCGTTGGCGCCGATTACCCAATCTGCACCTTTTTCACAGGCAAAATCGGCATAAACTTTACCGGCAAAGCCGACCGGGCCGAGCGAGCCGCCGTCTGCGCCGAATTGGGCGCGGATTTGTTCGGGAACAGCCATTGTCAGCGGCGATTTTACGCCGGCCAGTTTTTCGGCTTTGATGTCGTTGAACTCGTGATCGCCGCGCAGCAGCAACAACACCAGCCCGCCTTCGTTTTCGCCTTCGACTACGATGGATTTCAGCGTTTGTTCCACCGGAACATTCAAAAATTCCACCAAAGCAGCAATGGTCTTCACATCGGGCGTGTGTACTTTTTCCAGTGTTTGCGCGGCAGCAGCACGTTCGCCCTGCAAAGGCAGGGTTGCGGCCAGCTCTACGTTTGCAGCGAAATCCGAGCTGTCGCTGTATGCAATCACGTCTTCGCCGCTGTCGGCCAGCACTTGGAATTCGTGCGAACCGGTACCGCCGATGCTGCCGGTGTCCGCCGCGACAGGACGGTAATTCAAGCCCAAGCGGTCGAATACGCGGCAATAAGCGTCGTACATATCGCGGTAGGTTGCTTCCAGCGATTCAAAATCGGCGTGGAAAGAATACGCGTCTTTCATCACAAATTCGCGCGCGCGCATTACGCCGAAACGCGGGCGCACTTCGTCGCGGAATTTGGTGTTGATGTGGTAGAAATTTTTCGGCAGCTGTTTGTAGCTGGTGATTTCCTTGCGCACGATGTCGGTAATCACTTCCTCGCAAGTCGGACCCATACAGAAATCGCGTTCGTGGCGGTCTTTCAGGCGCAGCAGCTCTTTGCCGTAAAACTCCCAGCGGCCGCTTTCCTGCCACAATTCGGCCGGCTGCACCACCGGCATCAGCAATTCCACGCTGCCTGCGCGGTTCATCTCTTCGCGCACGATGTTTTCTACTTTACGCAGCACGCGCAAGCCCATCGGCATCCAAGTGTACAGACCCGAAGCGTTGGCCTTAATCAGACCGGCGCGGATCATCAGGCTGTGGCTCGGCAGCGCGGCTTCGGCCGGTGCTTCTTTCAGAGTGGAAATAAAAAATCGGCTGGCTCTCATAATGTTTCCGTTCAAATATAAATAAGTTTTCCGGAATGCCCGACTCCATCAGGTGGCAATCCGTTAATGATTTTCCGGCAGCTGCAATATGCCGGTTTTCAGACGGCCTCAGCTGCACAATACTGCCTATTTTTTAAGCAAACTAAGCTAAACTTTAATGCTAAGGGACTTTTTTTCCGCAGCAGCGAGTTATACCCGAAGTTACCCACAATTTTTGTGTATGAATTTCGGCAGACTGCCCGTCGGGATTGTGGATAAGCATTTTTTCAGACGGCCGAAACCGTCAGCCTGTATAAGTAAAAATCCAGTAAAATCAATTGCTTTTACAGATTTTGTGCAACCGAAAGGCCGTCTGAAAACAAACAAAATCCCTTTATTTTCAAAAACTTCTCAATTATTTCAAAGCACGAATGCCCACTGCATCGCGCACTTTATCCAACAGCTCGCGCGCTTCTTTGCGTGCCTTCTGCGCACCGGCCTGCAAAATCTCTTCGATTTGCGCAGGATTGGCCGTCAGCTCATTGTAGCGATCGCGTTTCGGCGCAAGCTCCGCGTTCAGTTTCGCACCCAACAGTTTTTTCGCTTCGCCCCAAGCCAAGCCTTCGGCCAGCATTTGGGTAAACTCGGCAGTTTCCTCTGGCGTGGAGAATGCCTTGTAGATTTCAAACAACGGGCTTTCGTCCGGCTGTTTCGGCTCGCCCGGCTCTTTCAAATTCGTTACGATTTTATTAACCGATTTTTGCAGCTTTTTCTCGGTTTCGAAAAGCGGAATAGTGTTGCCGTAAGATTTCGACATTTTACGGCCGTCCAAGCCCACCAACAGCTCCACGTTTTCATCGATTTTCGCTTCCGGCAGCGTAAACAGCTCTTTGAAACGGTGGTTGAAACGGCCAGCAATGTCGCGCGCCATTTCAACGTGCTGGATTTGGTCGCGGCCGACCGGTACATCGCTGGCATTGAACATCAGAATATCGGCACTCATCAGAATCGGATAGCTGTACAAGCCCATTTCGATTTGGTGGTCGAGATCTTCCAAACCTTTTTCCTGATTGTCCTGCACGGCGGCTTTATAGGCGTGCGCGCGGTTCATCAGGCCTTTGGCGGTAATGCAGGTCAGAATCCAGTTCAATTCCAGAATTTCCGGAATGTCGCTTTGGCGGTAAAACGTAGTTTTTTCGGGGTTCAGACCGCAAGCCAGCCAAGTGGCGGCAACGGCTTGTGTCGATTCGTGAATCATCGCCGGATCGTGGCATTTGATGATGCCGTGGTAATCGGCCAAAAACAGAAAAGAATCGGCTTCGCTCGCTTCGGCGGCTTTAATCGCCGGACGGATCGCGCCGACATAATTGCCCAAATGGGGAATACCGGTGGTGGTTACGCCGGTTAAAACGCGTTTTTTACTCATTATCTTCTGCTTTCTGTTTTCAGACGGCCTCCGATGCGGTCTGAAAATCTTAATCTATAAAAATGGCGCGTATTTTAACAGAAGCTTACATCGGCTTAAACGGAATTTTTTTGCCGCTGCTAGGCACTCGGCAGCCACCCTCTCCCTAGCCCTCTCCCTCATAGGGAGAGGGGATAGATTGCAGCAATGTTTTCAAATAGCCCCCATTTCCCTCTCTCTCCTTTTAAGGGAGAGGGCTAGGGAGAGGATAAAATGCCAGCCGCTCAGAAACCGCCTACTGATTGCGGTTTAATATTCAGACCAAAGGCCGTCTGAAAACGGGTATTTCCAGGCGGCCTTTGGTCTGTAAAAACACGCTGCTTTTATCCTTGTTTTCTTTTTCTTGCTCGGCTAGAATCTTTAAGCGTTTTTCTCTGATTTTCCAGCATTTTTTAAAAGGATAAAAGATGGAAAACCTTATTTTCTGGCGCAAATTAGCCGTTAACGTCTTATTGTCTGCCTTATTGGGCGCGCCGTTGGCTGCTTCGGCTTGGCAACAGCAAACTGCATCTGTGCAGCCTGCTTATCAGTCGTTTGAACAATTACGCCATCAAGCCGGACAAGGTAACGCGCAGGCTCAAAATGATCTTGGTTGGATGTATGAACAAGGCTTGGGCGTTCGGCAAAATTATGCTGCTGCACTGGAATGGTTCGATAAGGCAGCTGCTCAGGGAAATGCGCCTGCTCAAAATAATCTCGGGATGATGTATTTAGAAGGCCGAGGCGTGCAACGGGATTATACTGCTGCGGTGGAATGGTTCCGCAAAGCCGCTGATCAGGGAGATGCACCGGCTCAATCTAATCTCGGGGCAATGTATGAACAGGGCTTGGGCGTGCAACAAGATTATACCGCTGCACTGGAATGGTTCCGAAAGGCTGCTAATCAGGGATTTGCACTGGCTCAATATAATCTCGGGGTAATGTATGACGAAGGCCGAGGGGTTCGGCAGGATTTGCAGCAGGCACGTTATTGGTGGGAAAAAGCGGCGGCTCAGGGATATCAACAGGCTATTATCAATCTGAACTTCTTAAACGGTCGCTGATTGCGGCTTGATACTCAGGCCAAAGGCCGTCTGAAAAACGATGTGGATTTCTCAGACGGCCTTGTTGTTTGTGTTGTGGGTTCGGGTGGCGAAAATGCCAGCGGCCTAATCAGCAGCCCCCCTCTCCCTAGCCCTCTCCCTCAAAGGGAGAGGTGATTAGATTGTAGGAATGTTTGGAATATACAGTTGCATTTTGCCATTCAGCTATTTTTCTTCCAACGTATTTTTCAGACGGCCTGAATCTTATCAAAACAGGCAAAATCGGCTAAAATTCCGCGTTTTTGTGTAAAGAAAGTGCAACAATGCAACATATCAAACAAGCCGTTTCGGGCGCGCAAATTCTGTTTGTCGCCTTCGGCGCAATGGTGCTGGTTCCGCTCTTAACGGGGCTGAATCCGGCGATGGCGCTGCTGGGCGCAGGCATCGGCACGCTGCTGTTCCAACTGTGTACCAAACGCAAAGTACCGATTTTCTTGGGCTCTTCCTTTGCCTTTATTGCGCCGATTATTTATTCGATGCAGGAATGGGGAATGGGCAGCACGATGTTCGGCCTGTTTGCCGCTGGTTTTATGTATTTCGTGTTTGCCGCGCTGATTAAATGGCGCGGCTTGGAATCGGTACACCGCCTGCTGCCGCCGGTGGTTATCGGCCCCGTGATTATGGTTATCGGCTTGTCGGTGGCCGCCGTTGCCAGCCAGATGGCTATGGGTCAGGCAGGCGGCGATCAAGTGGTGGATTACACCCAATCGCTGCTGCTCTCGGGCTTTACTTTTGCCGTTACTGTGGTTGTGGCGGTATTCGGCAGCAAGATGATGAAGCTGATTCCAATTTTGATCGGCGTGGCCGCCGGTTATATTGCGGCGTTTTTTATGGGTTTGGTAGATACTTCCGCTATCGCTGCCGCGCCTTGGTTTGCCGTACCAGAATTCCACTCTCCGGAAGTGAACTGGCAAGCTGCCCTGTTTATGCTGCCCGTAGCGATTGCACCGGCGATTGAACATATCGGCGGCGTGATGGCCATCGGCAAGGTAACCGGCAAGGATTACGCGGCCGATCCGGGCTTGCACAAAACGCTGGCGGGCGACGGCTTGGGCGTGTGTGTGGCAGGCTTGATCGGCGGCCCGCCGGTAACGACTTACGGCGAAGTAACCGGCGCGGTAATGCTGACAAAAAACAGCAATCCGGTGATTATGACTTGGGCGGCGCTGTTTGCCATCGCAATGGCGTTTTTCGGCAAGTTCAACGCGTTTTTGGCTTCGATTCCGCTGCCGGTAATGGGCGGCGTGATGATTCTGCTGTTCGGTACGATTGCCTCGCTCGGCCTGAAAACGCTGATTGACGCGCAAGTGGATTTGATGCGTCCGAAAAATCTGGTGATTGTCAGCTCGGTATTGACGACCGGCGTGGGCGGTATGCTGATTAAGTTCGGCTCAATCAGCTTTGCAGGCGTAGGTTTGTGCGCCATTTTGGCGATTGTACTGAATCTGATTCTGCCCGACCGCGCGGACGATGCCGTCTGAAAACAGCGCCAAATACAGCCTAAACGGGGCTTTTATGCCCCGTTTTTCTGTTTCCGAACCGCTTTCCCATCAAAAATAAAATGAAATAAAGGAGTATCAAAAGCTTATGAATATTACCCTGATTTTTATCCTGATTTTCCTGATCCGCCTCTATTCCCTCTCCATTTCGATTAAAAACGAAAAACGGCTGATTGCCGCCGGCGCCCGCCAATACGGCGAAAACAATTCCAAACTGCTGGCCGCGCTGCATATTGTTTACTACTTTGCCGCTTTGGCCGAAGCGCAAATCAAAGGCGTAACGTTTGACGGCATTTCTGCGCTCGGTTTGGGCATAACCGCATTTTCCCTGCTTGCCCTGTTTTACGTTATCCGCGAGCTGGGCAGCATCTGGACGGTGAAAATCTATATTCATCCGCAACACAAACTCAACCGTTCGTGGCTGTTCCGCCATATCCGCCACCCGAACTACTATCTCAACGTCATTCCCGAGCTGATCGGCATCGGCCTGCTCTGCCACGCTTGGCTGGCGATGCTGGTATTGCTGCCGCTTTATCTGATGGTACTGGCTGTCCGAATCCGCCAAGAAGAAGCCGCAATGCGCGATGTGTACCGCAACGGCAAGCACCCCGGTTAAATTTTCTGCCGTTAAAAGGCCGTCTGAAAACATACCCTCTGTTTTTCAGACGGCCTTTCGTTTCCCTGCCACACGCTGCGTGTAAAAATTTCCTGCAAATACCGCCGCACGGCTTAACACTGTGCGCCGAATATGGGAAAATTGCAGGATTTTTCATTTAAAGGGCGGAATATGTTAGACAGAGAAGGCTATCGCCCCAACGTCGGCATCATCTTAACCAACCAGCACAACCAAGTGTTCTGGGGCAAGCGCGTGCGCGAGCATTCTTGGCAGTTTCCGCAAGGCGGCATCAAACCCGGCGAAAGCCCGGAAACCGCGATGTACCGCGAGCTGCTGGAAGAAGTCGGCCTGCTGCCGCACCACGTCAAAATCCTCGGCCGCACGCGCGACTGGCTGCGTTACGACGTACCGAGCCACTGGGTGCGCCGCGAATGGCGCGGCTCCTACCGCGGCCAAAAACAGATTTGGTATCTCTTGCGCTTGGTCGGCCGCGAAAGCGATGTACACCTGCGCGCCACCAGCCACCCCGAATTCGACGGCTGGCGCTGGCACGATTATTGGGCGCCGATTGAAGAAGTTATCGACTTCAAACGCGGCGTGTACGAAGGCGCATTAAGCGAACTCTCCCGCTTCCTGCGCGGCTTGGACACACTGGAAGCCTACCGCCAAGCCCACGGCATTACCGCACCTCCGTCAAAATAAAGGCCGATACCGTATTCCGCTTACCATCAATGCCAAACGAGAAAATCAAATGGCTGAAAATGCTTGGCAGGAAAGAAATGAAGAATTCAAGGCCATCAAAGCAGAAAACCTTGAATATGAAGCATTATGCCGTCGATTAAACTTTGAAGACTATCCGTCGGACATCGGCGTATCAGCCAGCGATTTTGCACTTGAATATCTGAATACTTGATTACCCAAATTTTCAGACGGCCTCCGCAAACGAGATGCCGTCTGAAAATCCACTATTCCGCCACTTTCCGCTATGACCAACAAACAATACAGCGAATCCAGCATTACCGTCCTCAAAGGCTTGGAGCCGGTTAAAGAACGGCCGGGTATGTACACGCGCACGGAAAATCCGACGCATATCTGCCAAGAAGTCATCGACAACGCCGCCGACGAAGCGCTCGGCGGTTTTGCCACCGAAATCGACGTAACCGTCCACGAAGACGGCTCGCTTTCGGTACGCGACAACGGCCGCGGCATTCCGACCGGCCTGCATCCGGCCGAAGGCGTGCCGGTGGTGGAGCTGGTTTTTACCCGTTTGCACGCCGGCGGCAAGTTCAATAAAAAAGACGGCGGCAGCGCCTATGCCTTCTCCGGCGGTTTGCACGGCGTAGGCGTTTCGGTTACCAACGCGCTCTCCACGCGCTTGGAAGTTACCGTCAAACGCGAAGGCAAAATCTGGCAGATGGCCTTTTCCGGCGGCGATGTCGTCGAGCCACTGCACGAAACCGGCAAATGCGCGCTGAAAGATTCCGGCACGGAAGTGCGCGTGTGGCCGGACGGCAAATATTTCGAAAGCCCGAATTACAATATCACCGAGCTGGAACGCTTATTGCGCGCCAAAGCCGTTTTGCTGCCGGGCGTAAGCGTATCGCTGACCCGTCCGGTCAAAGGTTCGGACGAACCGCTGCGCCAAACTTGGCACTATCCGCAAGGCCTGCAAAGCTATCTGGCCGATTTGATTGAAAACGCGGAAACCGCTACGCCGATTTTCGCCGCCGAAAGCTATGTTTCAGACGGCCTTGAAGATTTCAGCGCCGGCGAAGG
>JAUNKU010000086.1:0-6462 GCA_030532645.1 Neisseria sp.
ACCACCACCATCGGCCACGAAAAACGCCATAATCCGTTTTTCTGATTGATGTTTTTCTACGACAAAAAATCATAAAAAATGCAAAAAGGCCGTCTGAATATCTGTTTTCAGACGGCATTAAAGTAAGGAGGAGATGCTCAGTAAAAATTAATTCAATACTTCCGGCAGATAACGGGCAATCACTGCGGAAAAGTCTAAATCGCCCTGCTCCTGCTACTCGGCAAAATGTTGGTACAACTCGGCTGCTTTCGTGCCCATCGGTACGTCCTGCGGCGTATTTCCGGCCAATTCCGTTGCTAAACGCAGATCTTTCAACATCAATTTGCTCATAAAGCCACCCGAATAAGCGCGCGCAGCAGGCACATTCGGCATCACTCCGGGATACGGATTATAGACATTCAATACCCAGTTGCTGCCCGAGCTCTTTGCCATAATGTCCGACAATACCGCTGCATCCAAGCCGTTCTTCACGCCCAGAGCCAAAGCCTCTGCTGTTCCGCTCATCAAAATGCCCAGCAGCATATTGTTACAGATTTTTGCCACCTGTCCCGCACCGTGCCCGCCTGCGTAAAAAATGTTTTTCCCCATCGCCTGCAACAGCGGCAAAGCACGCTCAAATGCGCCTGTATCACCGCCCACCATAAAACTCAACGTCCCTGCCGCTGCTCCGGCAATCCCGCCCGAAACGGGAGCATCGCAAAATACAATGCCTTTTTCTGCCGCGGCCGCGGCCAGAGTGCGTGCGTCATCAACCGCAATCGTGCTGCAATCTACGGCCAACGTACCTTCGGATAATACGTCAAACACGCCCTGCTCATCACCGTTACCGAAATACACGCTTTTTACGTGTGCACCAGCCGGCAACATTGTAATAACGGCATCTGCACCGGCTGCTGCCTGTACAGCAGAAACGCCGTCTGCTGCACCTTGCGACACCAGCGCTGCTACCGCGTCTCGGTTCAAATCCACCACGCTGACGGCGTAACCGCGTTGCAGCAAATTAGCAGCCATAGGTGCGCCCATATTGCCCAAGCCGATAAAAGCGATGTGTTTGATTGCTCTTTCCATCTTGTTTCTCCCGAAAACGATCTTGTAATGCTTTGTAGACATCATACAAAATAATTGCTAAACAATACAAATCGTATTATTTTATGAAAAAAATAATTATCAGAAATGATTGCCGTCTGAAAACAAGGAGAAATCAAATGAATCAACGTACTGTTGCTGTTATAGGCGGCGGCACGATCGGCTTATCTTGGGCTTGTCTGTTTGCTGCCAAAGGTTTTATGGTCAAACTGTATGACCCGCGCCCTGATTTAGCGGAATCGCTTTCTGCTTTTGCCCCCGCTGCGCTTGCCGATATTTGTACCGACAACACCGAGAAAGAAGCAGCACGGCAACGTATTGCCATCTGCGCTGATTTAACCGATACGCTGAACAATGTTTGCCTGATACAGGAAGCCGGCCCTGAAAATACGGCTTTCAAACAGAATTTTTGGCAACAAGCCGAGCAACTTGCACCACAAAATGCGCTGTTCTGCTCGTCCAGTTCGGGTATTCCTGCTTCGGTTCAAAACTGCAAGATGAAGCAGCCCCGGCGTTTGCTGATTGCTCATCCGTTCAATCCGCCACACCTGCTGCCTTTGGTGGAAATTTCAGCCGCCGATAACACACCCGACAGTGCATTCGCACCGGTAATGGCGTTCTATCGTGAAATCGGCAAATATCCTGTACGCTTGCGCCGCGAAATCGACGGCTTTGTCGCCAACCGGCTGCAAATCGCATTGGTCAATGAAGCCATTCATTTGATTGACAGCGGTGTATGCACGCCGCAGGAGTTAGACGATATTGTTACCCACTCGCTCGGTATCCGCTGGGCAGCAATCGGGCCATTGCAAGCCTTTCATTTAGGCGGAGGCACAGGCGGTTTGGCTCAGTTTATGCAGCATATCGGCATCGGGTTGGCTGCACATATCGGGCAAGAAACCCGTTTTGATGCAGCTGTATTGGCCAAAGTCACCCACCAAACTGAAACAGATTATCCTTTAAGCAAACGGGGCTTGCTATGCCGTCGGCGCGACCGTAAGCAAGCCGCAATCTTGGCCGCATTGCAAGATGCAAACGATATGCCCGATTGATGCCGAACGGTAAAAAGGCCGTCTGAAAAGGAGGAAGCAATGACTTCTGCTTTACTCTATTTTCAGACGGCCTTCACTTCGTCAATTAAACCTTAGCCCAAAGTCGGCATTGAGAATACTGCACCTTCACGCACTTCCGAAGTCGGCCAACGTTGGGTAACGGTTTTACGGCGGGTGTAGAAACGCGTACCGTCCGGACCGTATGTACCCAAATCACCGAACATCGACTGCTTCCAGCCGCCGAAGCTGTGATAAGCCACCGGTACCGGCAGAGGAATGTTCACGCCTACCATACCTACTTGAATATTGTCGGCAAAATAACGTGCTGCCTCGCCGTCGCGAGTATAGATACAAGTACCGTTGCCGTAGATATGGCGGTTAATCAGCTCCATCGCTTCCTGCATAGTATTCACGCGCACTACTTGCAGCACAGGGCCGAAAATTTCCTCCTGATAACTCACCATATCAGGCGTAACACGGTCAATCAGCGTACCGCCCAAATAGAAGCCGTTTTCATAACCCGGTACTTCCGGATTGCGGCCGTCCACCACAACTTCCGCCCCCTGCGCTTTTGCGCTCTCGATATAGCCTTCCACTTTTGCTTTATGAGCGGCAGTAATCAACGGACCGAAATGGTTGCTCTTGTCTGAGAACGGGCCGACTTTCATCGTTTTCATACCTTCCTTGATGCCCGCCACCATACGGTCGGCAATTTCATCGCCGATCGCGACGGCTACCGACAAAGCCATACAACGCTCACCCGAAGAGCCGAAAGCAGCGCCGAGCAGTGAGTTCACAACATTATCCAAATCCGCATCCGGCAACACAATCGCGTGGTTTTTCGCACCGCCCATTGCTTGGCAGCGTTTGCCGTTAGCCGTTGCCGTGGCATAAATATATTTAGCGACAGGTGTCGAGCCGACAAAGCTTACCGCTTGCACGCGCTCATCGGTCAGCAACGTATCTACTGCTTCTTTGTCGCCGTTTACCACATTCAACACACCGTCAGGCAAACCGGCTTCCTGCAATAATTTCGCCAAAAACAGGCACACACTCGGATCGCGCTCGGACGGTTTCAACACAAAGGTATTGCCGCACACAATCGCCAACGGGAACATCCACAACGGCACCATCGCCGGAAAGTTGAACGGCGTAATACCGGCCACCACACCCAAAGGCTGGAAATCGCTCCACGAATCAATATCCGGGCCGACATTTTTGCTGTACTCGCCTTTCAGCATTTGCGCCGCACCGCAGGCAAACTCCACATTTTCAATGCCGCGTTGCAGCTCGCCTGCCGCATCGTGTACGATTTTTCCGTGTTCTTCACCAATCAAACGGCAGATTTCATCACGGTTTTGTTCCAGCAATTCCTTGTAGCGGAACATAATCCGCGCACGTTTCATTACCGGCACTTTACGCCATTCCGGGAACATTGCCTGCGCCGCAGCAACCGCTTCTTCAACGGTTGCTTTGGAAGCCAGCGCCACTTGTTTGCTCACTTCGCCGGTAGACGGGTTGTACACATCTTGGGTACGTTCGGCATCATTGATGATTTTGCCGTTAATGAAATGTCCGATAATATTGCTCATTGTTTTCTCCTCTTGTTCGGATTGAAAAAATCGGTTTTTGCTCTTTTTCAGACGGCCTGCTGACGAACCAGGCCGTCTGAAAAACGAAAATAAAAAGGCTTACCAAAGACGATGGTAAATTTCGATGATGTCGGCCTGATCCGAAATCCGCGGATTATTGGCAGGCGAGCCAGAAGCCAGAGCCTGATTAGCCATCGTTTCCAATACAGCCTCAAAAGCGGTACGGCTGACACCGGCTTCTGCCAAAGTCGGCACGTTCAATTCAGCATTCAATGCAGCCAGCTCCGCCAGCAATTTACGGTTTGCCGTTTCCGTATCATCCTCTGCCTCAGCCACGCCCATCGCGCGGGCGCAGTCGGCATAACGTTCCGGTGCAGCAGGCAGCGAATATTCAGTTACCGCAGGCAGCAACATTGCATTCGACAAACCGTGCGGAATATGGAAAAACGCGCCTATCGGACGGCTCATTCCGTGCACCAGTGCAACCGAAGCATTGTTAAACGCGATACCGGCCAAAGTCGAACCGAGCATCATTGCCTCTCGTGCCTGAGCATTGCTGCCATCTCGGTACACCGTACGCAGATTCGGCGCAATAAGCTTCATCGCAGCCAACGCCTGCATATCGCTGTACAAACCGGCTTTTCGGCTGACATAGGCTTCAATAGCGTGGGTCAAAGCATCGATACCGGTATCGGCAGTCGTCCTCGGCGGAACGCTCAAAGTCAGCGTGTAATCAACCAGCGCAGCGGCCGGCATAAATGAGGAACCGACACACAACAGCTTTTCCTGTTTTTCTTCATCGGTAATCACTGTAAAACGCGTGCATTCCGAGCCGGTTCCGGCAGTGGTAGGAATTGCAATCAACGGTAACGCAGGCACATCCACTTGGCGCGGCACACTGTAATCACGCACTGTTCCGCCGTGTTTACCCAAAACCGCTATCGCTTTTGCGCTGTCTATCGGACTGCCGCCGCCCAAAGCAATCAGAATGTCGTAACCACCTTCGCGTACCATACGCACGCCTTCGGTAATCGATGCTTCGGTCGGCTCGGGAACAGTATCGCTGTACACATCGGCCTTCAAACCGGCTTCTTCCAGCAAAGCCGTTACCTTTCCGGCATAGCCTAACGCTACCATCATTTTGTCGGTGACCAGCAACGGACGGCTGCCGCCGAAACGGCGCACAACATCCGCCAATTTGCTGCACGCATCGCCGCCGATATGCATTTCACGGGGCAAAATCACAGATTGCATACAAATCCCTTCTGTCAGGCCGTCTGAAAACCGAATATCCGGCCATTTTCAGACGGCCTTCTTGTTTAGAAAGAGCCGAACATCGTGCCAAGCGTAACCACCGCTGCCAATGCAGCCAGCGGTACGGCTACCGCAACCACAAACACATCCAAATAAGATTCTTTATGAGTCAAGCCGCAGATAGCCAACATTGTGATCACTGCGCCGTTATGCGGCAACGCATCCAAACCGCCCGATGCAATCGAAGCCACGCGGTGCATCAATTCCGGCGAAATACCGAACTGCTGCGCCAACTGCATATAAGTTTCACCCATTACTTTCAAAGCGATGCTCATACCGCCCGAAGCCGAGCCGGTAATACCCGCCATCACATTAATCACAACGGCTTCCGAAATCAGCGGATTATCCGGCGAGAGGCCGACCATAAAATCACGCAGAATTACAAAACCTGCCAAAGTAGCGATAACCGAACCGTAGCCCACTTCCGAAGCCGTATTGAAAATCGGCAGCAGCGAACCCATCGCACCTTCGTTTACCGACTTTTTCAAGTCCAACCAGTGTTTGATATTGGCAACCATCAGAAACAGACAGCCCGCCACCAGTGCTGCAATAATCGCCCACAATCCGGCTACTGCGCTCAAAGAAACACCGCCGAACTTTTTATCTGCCAAAAACGCCGTATCCATTGCCGGAAACACAAATTTGCTCAATGCATAGTTCAGCACAATCACCACAATAATCGGCATCAGCGCAGCAAACAGGCTCGGCAGATGTTTGAATTCCTGCTCCTTGATATGGGCATCGTGATGATTGCCGTAACCCTCGCCGGCAGCCAGCGCATTTTTCAGACGGCGCTGCATCCACCACACACCGCCTACAAACATAACCGCACCGGCAATCACCCCCAAGCCGGGAGCAGCAAACGCATCGGTTTCAAAATAAGGCATCGGAATGGCATTCTGAATCGACGGCGTACCGGGCAAGGCAGTCATCGTAAACGTCAGCGCACCCACGCTGATGGTGCCGGGAATCAAACGCTTCGGAATATCGATTTCGCGAAACAGCGCCGCTGCAATCGGATAAACGGCAAAAGTCACCACAAAAACCGACACGCCGCCATAAGTCAGTACAGCCGAAGCCAAAATAATCGACAGCAGGGCTTTTTGCTTACCGAATTTGTTTACCAACGCATAGGCAATGCTGTGCGCCGCTCCCGAATCCTCCATCAGCTTGCCGAATACCGCACCCAGCAGGAAAACCGGAAAAAACTTAATCGCAAAACCGCCCATTCCCTGCATAAATACTTGGGTATATGTCCCCAAAAGCTCGTTACCCGGCGCGCTGAACAATACGGCCAACATCGCCAGCACCGGTGCCAAAATCAATACGCTGATACCGCGGTAAGCCAAATACATCAGCAACAGCAGCGACAGCACAATGCCTGTCAGACTCAACATATCCGTTTCTCCCAATATAGC
>JAUNKU010000086.1:6472-7608 GCA_030532645.1 Neisseria sp.
TTTGGTATCAAATTAGAAATTAATTGCTTTTCTTGAAAATCGGAAATGAAAATTTCTGATACGGAAGTTCAGCCTGTTTGTTATATAATTGATTTTTCAAAACTAAACCCCAGAAACGGGCAAAGAAAAGGCCGTCTGAAAAACGACCTTCCTTGCCGGAACATATTTTTCAGACGGCCTTTCCGCCGCCAACCCGTAACAGGAACGCATATGCCGGAACACAACCGAGACCGCGGCTCGTCCATCACCCGCGTATTGGAAATCATCGAAGCCGTGGCCGCTGCCGACCGGCCGATTTCCCCTTCCGATCTGATTCAAAGCCTGAACATTCCGAAACCGAGCCTGCACCGCCTGTTGCAGCTGCTGGAATCTGCCGGTTTCGTGCAAACCGATATGCTGGGCGGCATCGTACCCGGCAGCCGTTCGCTGAAATTGAGCGTCAATATTTGGCAGAACAAACATTACAAATTAGAGCGGCAGCTTGTATTGGCCGATTTGTCCGCCCGCATCGGCGGCACCGTCGGCCTGTCTGTTCCGCACGGCCGTATGATGACCTACGCCGACCGTGTCCAAGATAATTTCCCGATTCAAATCCATCTGCCCGTCGGTACGCAAGTACCGCTTTACTGCACCGCAGGCGGCAAGCTCTATCTCAGCACGCTGCCCGCCGGCAAACGCCGAACCTTGCTCGAACATATTGAGCTGACACCGTTGAGCAAAAATACACTGACCTCCGCCGCCGATTTATTAAAAGACATCAAACAGGCAGAAAAGCTGGGCTATGCCGTAGACAATGAAGAATTGGTAGCAGGCTTGGTCGGCATCGCCGTTCCCGTATGCGATGGCGCAGGCCACTACGCTGCCAGCCTGATTGTGCACTGCCCGACCGTCCGTAAAAGTTTGGACGAACTGCTAGCCTTTCTGCCTGAAATCAAAGCAGCGGCAGACACAATCAGCAGAATGCTGCGTCGGGATACTGTTTAATAAAAAGAAAACAATAAAAGGCCGTCTGAAAACAATGGTGCATTCCAAATTTACAGCAACGCATCATCGTTTTCAGACGGCCTTTGTCCGCCGGGCATCAAAGCTTGCGGTAACCTTCCTGCTCATACCAGCTGAGCAAGCCGTATAAAACC
>JAUNKU010000087.1 GCA_030532645.1 Neisseria sp.
GCTTCGAACAAACTCCACTTCGTTCCGTTTTAGCTCCGCAGAAACTCCACTTCGTTCCGTTTTCAGACGGCTTTGCGTTTGGTCGGGTTTGTTGCGGTGTTAAAACAAAAAAACGGCACATCAAACAATGTGCCGTTTTTTCAGTTATCTGACAGATAAATTATTTGCCGCCTGATTCTTTTACCATATATTCAACCGCTGCTTTGACTTCGTCATCGCTCAGAGAAGGGTTGCCGCCTTTGGCAGGCATCATACCACCTTTGCCGGTAAAGCCTTCGATAGCGTGTTTGAACAGAACGTCTTTGCCTTGCGCGATGCGGTCGGCCCATTCATCGTTATGGGTAATGCGCGGTACGCCCGGAATGGCAGAGCTTGCAGCGTGACAGGCCATACACAGACCTTCGAATACTTTTTTACCGTCGGCAGAAGCAGCAGGGGCAGCTTCGGCAGCCGGTGCGGCAGCATCAGTACCTTCGGCAGGAGCGGCTTCGCCTTCTGCGGCAGGAGCAGCGGTAGCGTTAGGCTCGGCGAAGTTGGCACCGGATTGATTGGTCATAAATACGATAACGCGTTTCAATTCGTCATCGGTCAAATCGGCTTGGCCGCCTTTGGCAGGCATTGTGTTAAAGCCGTTCAGAGCGTGTTGGAACAGAGTATCCAAGCCTTGCGCGATACGGGCGGCCCATTCGTCGTTGTGGGTAACGCGCGGTGCGTTAGGCGTGTTGCCGTCGGAAGCGTGGCACTGAATACATACTTTGTTGAAAATCTGTTCGCCGGTACGCTCGCCGACCGGAGTGCCGTCGCCCAAGGCAACGCTGCCTTGTGGCAGAATGCGTGTTTCAACGGCAGCAGGGGTGCTGGCGGCTACATCGCTGTAATAGCCGCTGCCGGCCAGTTTCACTAATAAGAATAACACGGCCAACAGAATAACAAGACCACCGATGATGGTGGTTAATGCCGAGCCGCGGATGTTTTGCTTGGTAGAGTGGTTCATTTGTCTAGGCCTCGCCGTTTATTTGGTTTGACGAAAATTTTTATTCATCTGTTAATCGGGATTAACAATAATTTGCCCGATTATACTGAATTCGCCGCGGCTTTCCAATCTTATAGTTTGGCTTATCTCAAAAAAACGCCGATTAGGGCGGCGTATTGTCTGATTTCTGCCGCTTTGCCGGGCTGTGAACCCGATTGGATATGTTTAACTTATATTTATATGTTGATAAACGGTTTTCAGACGGCCCTGCTGCTTTTTCTTGTATTGCGGCGGCGGTTTGTGGGATAATGCGCGTTTCCCGTACCCGTAGCTCAGTTGGAAGAGTGTCAGTTTCCGAAGCTGAAGGTCGCTGGTTCGATCCCAGTCGGGTGCGCCATATTTGAAGGCCGTCTGAAAACTGTATTTTTGCTTTGCAGGAATGTTTTTCAGACGGCCTTTTGTTGCGTGTAGTCCGGATTTGTCTGCATTTGAGGGCAGTTTGTTGCAAAAGGCGTAAAAAAGTGCTGTAAAACTTGCCAGCGTCCGGTGTTTGCGCTATCTTACGATTTCTTTACTTTTTTAAACCTTGCGTCTGGATTGATTTCCGGGCAGGCCGTTCCGTTGGTAAATTCCGTGTCGCGTACCTTAAACCGCTGTCCGGAAAACCGCATCTACCGCTGCTTTAACGGAACACCTGTTTGCCTATCGGTACACGCGCAGAATAAAAAGAGGCTTCTCAATGCAATTATCCGGCGCACAGATTCTTGTGCAAAGCCTGAAAGCAGAAGGCGTGGAATACGTTTTCGGCTATCCGGGCGGTGCAGTGCTCGAAATCTACGATGCACTTTTCCAATTAAACAAATTCAAACATATTCTGGTACGCCACGAGCAGGCTGCGGTACACGCCGCTGATGCCTATGCGCGCGTGAGCGGCAAAGTGGGCGTGGCGCTGGTTACTTCCGGCCCGGGCGCAACCAATGCGATTACCGGTATTGCTACGGCCTATACCGATTCCATTCCTTTGGTGGTGATTTCCGGTCAGGTGGCGACTCCGGCCATCGGTTCCGATGCCTTCCAAGAAATCGATATGGTGGGCGTTTCTCGTCCGTGCGTGAAGCATAATTTCTTGGTAACCGACATCAAAGACTTGGCCGTTACTATTAAGAAAGCCTTCCAAATCGCTGCCAGCGGCCGTCCCGGCCCGGTTGTGGTCGATGTGGCGAAAGACGTTACCCAAGCGATGGCGAAATTCAGCTATCCGCAGGAAGAGGTGTTTATCCGCTCCTACCAGCCGGTAACGCAAGGCCATACCGGCCAAATCAAAAAAGCCATTTCGATGCTGGCGGCGGCGAAACGTCCGCTGGTGTATTTCGGCGGCGGCGTGGTTTTGGGCAATGCTTCGGAGGAGCTGGTCGAGTTCGTGAAAATGACCGGTGTGCCGTGTACCAGTACACTGATGGGCTTGGGCGCTTATCCGTCTTCCAACAAGCAATATCTCGGTATGCTGGGTATGCACGGTACTTACGAAGCCAATTTGGCAATGCAGAATGCCGATGTGGTGCTGGCAGTGGGTGCGCGTTTTGACGACCGCGTGGTGTCCGTGCCGAGCAAGTTTGCTGAAAAACCGAAGAAAATCATTCATATCGACATCGATCCTTCCAGCATTTCCAAGCGTGTGAAAGCGGATGTGCCGATTGTGGGCGACGTGAAAAACGTGTTGCGCGAAATGAGCGGCCTGTGGAAAAAACAAGGTCTGCAATGCAACGAAGCCGCACTGGACAAATGGTGGCACACGCTGGAAGCGTGGCGCAGCCGCGATTGCCTGCGTATTCCCGATGCCGACAGCGAGCTGATTCTGCCGCAAATGGTGGTGCAGACACTGGCAAAAGTTACCAATAACGATGCCATCATTACGTCTGATGTCGGCCAGCACCAAATGTTTGCCGCGCAATATTATCCGTTCGAGCGTCCGCGCCAATGGCTGAATTCCGGCGGTTTGGGCACGATGGGTGTCGGCCTGCCGTATGCTATGGGCGCTTATTTGGCCGATCCGAGCAAAGACGTTTGCTGTATTACCGGCGAAGGCTCGATTCAGATGAATATCCAAGAATTGAGCACCTGCTTCCAATACAAGCTGCCGATTAAAACCATCTGTTTGAACAACGGCTATCTGGGTATGGTACGTCAGTGGCAGGAGCTGTATTACAGTAACCGCGAATCGGAAACGTATTTTGATTCCCTGCCGGATTTTGTGAAACTGGCGGAAGCTTACGGCCACGTCGGTATGCGTATCGAAAAAGCCTCCGATGTGGAAGGCGCATTGCGTGAAGCGCTGGCGCTGAAAGACCGTTTCGTGTTTATGGATTTCATTACCGACCGCAAGCAAAACGTGTTCCCGATGGTGGGTAACGGCAAAGGTTTGGATGAAATGGTGCTGCCGCTGCATATGCGCGAAAGCAAGGCAGACAGCGATGTGAACGATGTAAACGACCGCGATTACGATACAAGGAGCGTGCCATAATGCGACATATTCTTTCTATTCTGATGGAAAACGAATCGGGCGCAATGAGCCGCGTGGTCGGCCTGTTTTCCGCACGCGACTATAATATTGATTCGCTGGCCGTTGCACCGACCGAAGACAAAACCTTGTCGCGTATGACGATTGTTACCAAAGGCGATGATCAGGTTATCGAACAAATCACCAAGCAGTTGAACAAGCTGGTGGAAGTGATTAAAGTAGTCGATTTGAACGAAAGCCGCTATGTCGAACGCGAGCTGATGCTGGTTAAAGTACGTGCCGTCGGCAAAGACCGTGACGAAGTGTTGCGTTTGGCGGAAATTTACCGCGGCCACATTGTTGATGTCAGCGACAAAACCTACACCGTGGAAGTAACCGGTACCTCCGAAAAACTGGATTCCTTCCTCGAAATGGTCAGCAAAGGCCTGATTCTGGAAGTGGTTCGTACCGGCGCGGCAGGTATCGGTCGCGGCGAGCGCATTATCCGGATTTGAGTTTCCGCTGCGCGATAACTTTTTTACTTCATTTTCAGACGGCCTTTGCCGTTTGCAGGGGCCGTCTGAAAAACAACTTCTTAATAACCCGCCGCTTGGCGGCAAGCCTCAAAAGGAAAAAGAAATGCAAGTTTTTTACGATAAAGATGCCGATTTGTCATTGATTCAAGGCAAAACCGTTGCCATCATCGGCTACGGCTCACAAGGCCACGCACACGCGGCCAACTTGAAAGATTCAGGCGTAAACGTTGTTATCGGTCTGCGTCAAGGCTCTTCTTGGGATAAAGCCGTTGCTGCCGGCCACGATGTACGCACTGTTGCCGAAGCCACCAAAGCCGCTGATGTGGTAATGATTCTGTTGCCGGACGAAACCGCGCCTGCCGTTTACAACGCCGAAATCCGCGATAACCTGAAATCGGGCGCTGTTTTGGCATTTGCCCACGGCTTTAACGTACACTACAACCAAATCGTTCCTGCCAAAGATGTGGACGTGATTATGGTTGCGCCGAAAGGCCCGGGCCACACCGTCCGCAGCGAATACCTGAAAGGCGGCGGTGTGCCTACACTGATCGCGGTTTACCAAGACCAAAGCGGCAAAGCGCGTGAAATCGCCTTGTCTTACGCAATGGCAAACGGCGGCACCAAAGGCGGTGTAATTGAAACCAACTTCCGCGAAGAAACCGAAACCGACTTGTTCGGCGAGCAAGCCGTATTGTGCGGCGGCGCGGTAGAGCTGGTGAAATGCGGCTTTGAAACTTTGGTTGAAGCCGGCTACGCCCCTGAAATGGCTTACTTCGAATGTCTGCACGAGCTGAAACTGATTGTAGACTTGATGTACGAAGGCGGCATCGCCAATATGAACTACTCGATTTCCAACAATGCGGAATACGGCGAATACGTTACCGGTCCGGAAGTGGTTACCCCTGCAACCAAAGAAGCAATGAAAAAAGCGCTGTACCGTATCCAATCGGGCGAATACGCGAAAATGTTCATTCAAGAAGGCGCAACCAACTACGCCAGTATGACTGCCCGCCGCCGCTTGAATGCCGATCACCAAATCGAAAAAGTCGGCGCACAGCTGCGCAGTATGATGCCTTGGATTGCCAAAAACAAATTGGTTGACTTGGACAAAAACTAATTATTTCTTTTGAAATAATGTGATGATGCCGTCTGAAAACTCAGGTTTTCAGACGGCATTTATTATGGAAAGCACGCTCCGATTGGAAACGGGCAGGGCGGCGGCTTCTCTATCAACAGGAAAAACGCCCAAATTTTTGCCGGAACCTGCCCGCTTGTTATCATTCTGTTTTATTTGAAAAACAGCAGTTGATAATCTGCTGGGTTTCTTTTCGGCTGCAATTTGCACGGCCGTCTGAAAAACCGAATGTTCAGTCGCCCCGAATACCGTACCGGCAGAAGCCAAGCTGTTCACAGCCCTCAAAATCATAGATAATACAGCCTCTTTCCCAGCCGCCTGCGGGCGTACACAATATGATGCAAGAACCTCAAAATCCTACTCAAACGCCGGAAAACCAAGCGCAGCCGTTTGAAACGGAAGTGCAGACGCCGGAAGCGGAAATGCAGGCCGAGCGCCGCAGTTTGCGCCAAAACAGCATTTATCTGCTGCCCAATTCTTTTACGATTGCCGCGCTGTTTTCTGCGTTTTATGCGATTACCCAAGCGATGCACGGCCATTACGAAACGGCTGCCGTGGCGGTATTTATCTCAATGCTGCTCGACGGTATGGACGGGCGCGTTGCGCGTTGGACCAACAGCCAGAGCGCGTTCGGCGAGCAGCTCGACAGCTTGGCTGATGTGGTCAGCTTCGGTGTTGCGCCTGCGCTGATTGTTTATAAATGGCAGCTTTGGCAGTTCGGCAAACTGGGTTATTCCATTGCGTTTATGTATTGCGCCTGCGCCGCACTGCGCCTTGCGCTGTTCAATACCTTAATCGGCAAAGTCGATAAACGGTGGTTTATCGGCATTCCCAGCCCGACCGCAGCCGCGCTGATTGTCGGACTGATCTGGGTGGACCGCAGCTACGGAGGCTTAGGTGGGATGGCCGGTTTCGCTTTGGTATTGACGCTGTTTGCCGGTTTGTCGATGGTGGTGCAGATTCCGTTTTGGAGTTTCAAAGAAATCAACGTCCGCCGCAAAGTTCCGTTTTTTGTGATTATTTTGGTGGTACTCGGTCTGCTGGTGGTAGCGATGGAACCGTCGCTGGTGCTGTTCCTGTTTTTCCTTGCATACTCCTTGTCGGGCTATGTACTGTTTGCGCGGAATTGGTGGCGCAAACGCCGCAGTTAAACCATTTTAAGGCCGTCTGAAAACGAAGCGAAACGGTTTTTCAGACGGCCTTTCCGTATGGAAATCGGGGAGGCGGCTTGCCGCAAAACAGGCAGGCCGCCAGTAAATATCGAATATCCGGAAGAAAAAGGAAAAATAATGTGGAATATTGAAATGATTGCAATGATGCTGGCGGTCGGCCTCGGTGCCGGTGTGGTAGCCGGATTGTTCGGCGTAGGAGGCGGAATGCTGCTCGTGCCGGTAGTGTTGTGGGTGTTGCAGGTGCAAGGCTTGGAAAACGGCTACGCGCAACATATCGCTATCGGTACATCGTTTGCCGTAATGGTGTTTACCTCGTTTTCCAGCGCGTGGTCACAGTATAAAAAGCAGGCTGTTGATTGGAGTGTGTTCAGGAAAATGGCACCGGGTGTCGTTATCGGCGTTGCCTTCGGCGCACTGGTTTCCCAATTCCTGCCGAACAAAGGCTTGCAGGCTTTCTTTACCGTATTCTGCGCCACCATCGCCGTGCGCTCGCTGATGGGCATCAAGCCGAAGCCCACGCGCCAGCTGCCCGAAAAAGGCGGCCTGACTGTTGCCGGCGGCATTATCGGCACGCTTTCAAGCTGGGTCGGTATCGGCGGCGGCTCGCTGACCGTGCCGTATCTGACCTTCTGCAACGTGCCTGTTCACCGCGCCGTCGGTACGTCCGCCGCACTCGGCTGGCCGATTGCCGTGATGGGCACAATCGGCTATTTGTGGTCGGGCTGGGGTAGCAGCGAGCTGCCTGATAACGCGCTCGGCTTTGTTTATCTGCCGGCCGTTGCCATTCTCGCCGTCGCCACCACCATCGGCGCACCCATCGGCGTGAAACTGTCGCACAAATTATCCGGCGACAACCTCAAACGCGGCTTCGGCATTTTGTTATTGCTGATTTCGCTGAAAATGCTGATGAAAGTGTTGTCGTAACTGATTTGTATCTTGAAAAGGCCGTCTGAAAACCGGGCTTCACCAAATGAAGCAGAGTTTTCAGACGGCCTTTTATTGTCTGCACAAGTTTTTGTATTTACCAAGGCTGCAAGCCGAAAAAGCGTACCAGCTGCCAAACCGCCCAAGCGGAGACGGTTAAACCGGCCATCAGGCGGACGGTGCGGTTTTGCAGAATATTTTTCAGTTGTGCCGCAAAAATGCCCATTGCCAGCAGATTCGGCAGCGTGCCCAAGCCGAAAGCGGCCATCAGCAATGCGCCTTTGGCTGCGCCGCCGCTGCCCAGTGC
>JAUNKU010000088.1:0-2513 GCA_030532645.1 Neisseria sp.
AAAAACCGCCAAAACGGCGTAAAATCGGGAAAATTTTCATTTTTCAACAGGCAGCGCGAACTGCCTGTTTTCATTAGGTAAATAAAATGAGCGAACAAAAAAACGCGCACGTTGAAGAAGTGCAACTCGATGAAAACCAGATTATGGCCGTCCGCCGTGAGAAGCTGAACGAAATCCGCAGCCAAGGCGTGGCGTTTCCCAATGATTTCAAGCGCGATGCGTTTGCCGGTGATTTGCAGGCGCAATACGGTGCGCTGAGCAAGGAAGAATTGGATCCGCAGGCGGTTCCGGTGAAAGTGGCCGGCCGTATGATGTTGAAACGGGCGATGGGCAAGGCGAGCTTTGCGACGGTTCAAGATGTTTCCGGCCAAATCCAGCTGTATATCAATGATCAGGGCGTGGGCAAAGAGGCGCACGATGCGTTCAAACATTGGGATATGGGCGATATTGTGGGCGCGGAAGGCGTGCTGTTCAAAACCAATCACGGCGAACTGACGGTGCGCGTGTCGCAAGTCCGCTTGCTGTCGAAATCGCTGCGTCCGCTGCCGGACAAGCACAAGGGTTTGGCTGATCAGGAAACCAAATACCGCCAGCGTTATGTGGATTTGATTGCGAACGAGCATTCGCGCGATATTTTTGTGAAACGCAGCCAAATCGTGCAGGCGATCCGCAACTATATGGTGAACGAGCGTTATCTGGAAGTGGAAACGCCGATGATGCACCCGATTCCGGGCGGTGCAACGGCCAAGCCGTTCGTAACGCACCATAATGCGTTGGATATGCCGCTGTATCTGCGTATTGCGCCGGAACTGTATTTGAAACGGCTGGTGGTCGGCGGTTTGGAGCGCGTGTTTGAAATCAACCGCAACTTCCGCAATGAAGGTATGAGCGTGCGCCACAATCCGGAATTTACGATGATGGAATTCTACGAGGCGTTTTCCGATTACCAACGTATGATGGAGATGACCGAGGGCGTTATCCGTGCTGCCGCGCAAACTGCCTGCGGCCGTCTGAAAATCGAATACAACGGCAAAGAAGTGGATTTGGAAAGCCCGTTTGAGCGTTTGACGATTGTCGGCGCGATTAAAAAGTTCAATCCGCAATACACCGACGAGCAGCTCAATGATGCCGAATGGCTGAAAAAAGAAATCGTCAAACACGGCGAAAGCCTGCCGCCGAGCCCCGGTATCGGCAGCCTGCAACTGGCCTTGTTTGAAGGTTGCGCCGAGAGCAAATTGTGGAACCCGACCTTTATTGTGGACTATCCCGTAGAAGTTTCCCCGCTGGCGCGTGCTTCCGATACGCAGGCGGGTTTGACCGAGCGTTTCGAGCTGTTCGTAGTCGGCCGCGAGCTGGCCAACGGCTATTCGGAGTTGAACGATCCGGAAGACCAAGCCGCACGCTTTAAAGCGCAAGTGGCGCAAAAAGATGCCGGCGACGACGAAGCGATGCACTACGATGCCGACTATATCCGTGCAATGGAATACGGCCTGCCGCCGACCGGCGGTTGCGGTATCGGCATCGACCGCTTGGTAATGCTGCTGACCGATGCACAAACCATCCGCGACGTGGTGCTGTTCCCGCAAATGCGTCCGGAATAAATCCGATGGTTTAAGGCCGTCTGAAACTCAGTTTTCAGACGGCTTTTTTGTTTGGAAAAGCAGGAACTCGCTTCTTAATTCTTTAAGGAGAAATTGGGAGAGAGGACAAAATGCTGAATATTTTGCCAAATACGCAAAAGGCCGTCTGAAAACCGCTGCTTGGGAAAAAGCGGCAATTTTCAGACGGCCTTTTATCGTGCAAATATTTATCGTGCTTCGGCCTGCAAGGCGCGGATATTGGCTTGGCGGTCGCGCACGGCTTGTTGCAGGGCGGTGGTGTTGCCGCCTTTTTTCTGCGCCTGTGCCAGCTGGGCTTGGGCACGGGCGAGTGCGGCGCGTTCGTTTTGGATTTCGCGTTGCAGGATTTGTGCGCGGCTCAGTTGCGGTTTGGCCGGCGCTTTCGGCATTGCAGCGGCAGCCGGTGCGGCGGTGCGTACCGGCGCTTTGCTGCCCGCCTGCCGGGCAGGAGCGGTTTTGCTGTTGCGTACGGTGGTTTTAACGGCTACCGGCGCAGTCGGTTCAGACGGCTGCTTACGCAGTTTGACTTGTGTTTTCGCTGCCGGTGCGGCGGTATTGCCGGCCGGTTCGGCAGCCGGTGTTTCTACGATTTTGATGTCGTCCGTGGTCGGAAAATTCAGTTTAAACGGCGGACGGGCAGGCTGGGCGGCTTTGTCTGCCGGAGCAGCCGTTGGGGCAACAGCGGCTTGTGTTGCGGAATGGTCGGCGGTGTCTGCCCAAAGCGGCGCGCTTGCGGCCAACAGCAAGGCGGCGGCGGAATGTTTGAAAAAAGTGTGCATCATCGGTTTTGATTGTTTGCAGAAAAAGAGCGGCGATTATAGCGGAGCGCGGTGTTAAGTCCGGTTAGGAAGTGTTCGGCCGGAGATTTTGCTGCCGTTCGGCTGCCTGACGTGG
>JAUNKU010000088.1:2613-7512 GCA_030532645.1 Neisseria sp.
GTGAGGACGAACAGGCGCAGTTTCGGCGCGAGGCTGCGCGTGGTGAAATCGGTTAGAGCGAGATTTTCATTGCCGCGCGTCAGCTTCCACGCGCCGCGCCGTGATTTTTCCATACCGCCTTTGATGCGCCCCTGTTTTTTCGCCGGTTTGCTGTCGCTCAGCGCCCAATAGGTTTTTTGTACCCGTTTTTCGGCAAAGGCTGCGCCCAATTCGGCGGCGGCACGGGCATTCAGTGCCAGCAGCAGAACGCCGCTGGTGGCTTTGTCCAAACGGTGTACCAGCCACACGCGCGGCACGCCGAGCTGGGCGGCAAGCTGTTCGGTCAGCCCGCTCTCGTTTTCATCGCGGTGGACGGCCAAACCGGCGGGTTTGTTGATAACGACAAAATCGGCGTGTTGCAGAATAATCGGAAGCATAAAACGGTTGGTAAAGATGATTGGCGGAGGCCGTCTGAAAAAGCACAGGCGGCGGTTTCAAGGCCGCAGATTATAGGGCATTTCAAGCCCTTGCTGGCAAACGGCCGCAATCCGCTATATCATCTGCCGTTTATCCGGAAACCGGCGGAGAACAAAATGGCTTTGGAAATTTATTTGGTACGGCACGGCAAAACTGTGTTCAACACAGTCGGCCGCGTGCAGGGTTGGAGTGATTCGCCGCTGACGGCGGAAGGCCGCGAAGCAGCCGCGCGCTTGGGACGCGGCTTGGCTTCGCGCGGCATTGCATTTGATGCGGCATTTTCCAGCACTTCGCCGCGTGCGGCAGAAACGGCGGCGCTGATTCTGAAAAATGCCGGGCAAAACCGTCTTGCCGCGCAGCAGCTGCCTGATTTGCGCGAATACTGTTTCGGCGGTTTCGAGGGCGAGTTGAGCCGCAATCTGCACGAAATGCTGGCCGCATCGCTCGGTTTTCCCGATACGGAAAGCTGGAAAGCGGCTTATTTGAATGCGGAAAGCCACGTTTTGGCCGAAGCGGTTTCTGCGCTGGACGAAATGGGTTTGGCGGAAGACGAAGCTGCGCTGCTGGGCCGTCTGAAAAACGGTATGGAGCAAGTGGCCGCGCAAAGTGCAGGCTTGCAGCGCGTATTGGTGGTGTCGCACGGAATGGCGATTACCGCATTCCTGAAAAGCATTGATTTTTCAGCGATTGCCTACCGCAGCGTAGACAATCTCGCGGTATCGCGGCTGGCATTTTCAGACGGCCTGTGGCGGATTGACAGCGTCGGCGAAACGGATTTTCTGGCAGACTAACTACTGATTTAAAAAGGAAAAATAATGACTGTAAAACCTCAACAGATTTTGGATTTCTGGTTTAACGAAATCGATTCCGCGCTTTGGTTTAAAAAAGACGAAGCCTTTGATGCAGAAATCCGCCGCCGTTTTTACGGTGTATGGCAGGCTGCCGCCGCTTCGGAATTGTACGAATGGCGCGATACGTTGCACGGCCGTTTGGCTGAAATTATTGTGCTTGACCAGTTTTCGCGCAATCTGTTCCGCAATTCGCCGCAGGCTTGGGCGCAGGATAATATGGCCGTGGCGCTGGCACAGGAAGCGGCCAAACAGCCCGGTTTTGCTGAAATGCTGCCGAGCGAGCGGCACTTTATGCTGATGCCGCTGATGCACAGCGAAAGCCGTAAAATACACGAGCAGGCGGTGGCGCTGTTTACGCGCTATACCACTGAATATGCGTTGGATTTTGAAATGAAACACAAGGTGATTATCGACCGCTTCGGCCGTTATCCGCACCGCAACGAAGTGCTCGGGCGCGAAAGTACGGCGGAAGAAACCGCATTCCTGCAAGAGCCGGGTTCGTCGTTTTAAACAAGATTTAGGATAAACAAAGGCCGTCTGAAAAACTGCATTTTCAGACGGCCTTTTTTCCATATTGGCTGTTCCGGCATTCTATCCGGCCGGAGAATTTAAAGAATATCGGGAAGGAAGGTTTGCCGAAGTTTCAGACGGCCTTTTGCAGCTTTTCTTCAATCAACGCTGCCATTCGCTCCCCTGCCCCTTCGCGTTGGCGGATAAACGTGGCGGCATTGGCGGCCAGCTTTGCCCGTTCGGCGGCATTTTCCAATAAATATTCCACCGTTTCGCGCCATTGGTCTGCCGTCTGCACCTGCACCGCTGCGCCTTCGTTTAACGCACCGGCGCAGGCTTCTGCGAAGTTGTAAGTGGAAAAGCCGAACAGCACGGGTGTGCCGCAGGCGAGCGGTTCGATGATGTTTTGGCAGCCGCTGTCCACCAAACTGCCGCCGACAAAAGCCAAATCGGCCATTCGGTAATACGCGGCAGTTTCGCCCATACTGTCGCCGATCCAAACTTGCGTATCGGCACGCAAAGGCTCGCCGCTGCTGCGCCGCTGTACCTTGAAACCGAGCGCGGCAGCGGTATCGGCAGCGGCATTGAAACGTTCGGGGTGGCGCGGCACGATAACCAATAAGGCATCGCCGCGATACTGCCGCCACGCCTGCAAGAGCAAGGCGGTTTCGTCTTCCTCGCGGTAAACGCGCGTGCTGCCGCACACCACCACCGGCCTGCCGGCCTGCACTTTCCATTGCTCACCCAAAGCCAGCGCGTTTTCAGACGGCCTGATGTCGTATTTGGTATTGCCTGCCACTTCGGGCGCGGGTGCGCCGAGTGCTGCCAAACGCGAGGCATCGGCGGCGGTTTGGGCAAAACAGCCCCGCAGCGTGCCGAGTGCCGGCGCAATCAGGGCGCGGATTTTGCCGTAAGATCGGGCGGATTTTTCCGACAAACGCGCGTTTGCCAAAAACAGTGGCACATTCTGCTCACGGCATTCGTGCATCAAGTTCGGCCAGATTTCCGTTTCCATCAATACACCGAAGCGCGGACGGTGCTCGCGCAGAAATTGCGCTGCAAATTCGGGCTTGTCGTAAGGCAGATAGCGGCATTGCGCTTCGGGAAACAGCTTTTCCGCCGCCGCACGGCCGGTCGGCGTCATCTGCGTTATCAAAAGCGGAGCATCGGGAAAACGGCGGCGCAAGGCGGCAACCAAAGGAGCGGCTGCGTGGGTTTCGCCCACCGAAACCGCGTGCAGCCAAATCGGTGCCTGTACAGGCTCGGCCAAAGGAATGCCGAAACGTTCGTCCCAATGAAGAAGATAAGCAGGATTGTTCCGCGCCCGTTTTTTCAGATAACGGCGGATAAGCGGCGGCGCGATACGCCAGAGCTGGCGGTAGAAAAAGAGGGCGTTCATAAGCAAACGGCAGATATGAAAAAACTCCGCTGATGCGGAGTTTTGAAATTTGGTTGCGGGGGCAGGATTCGAACCTACGACCTTCGGGTTATGAGCCCGACGAGCTACCATGCTGCTCCACCCCGCGTCAGAAAAGCAAACTATACGGGGTTTCAGACGGCGTGTCAAGCGTTTTTGCAAGATTGTTTGCAAATCGGGGGAAATACAGCAGCGTTTGGAAACCGCCTGTGCCGCACCGTGCAAGTCTCGGCCTGCTTCACGGCCGCCTGGCTCTGCTATAATTCCGCCTTATTTTCCCTTGATTTTTACCGTCCGGCAGTTGGCCGAGGCCGTCTGAAAACCGCCTTGTCCGGCCGCGGCTGCCGAACCGTTTTCCGAATAAAGTTCCGCAATGTCTCCAAATTTATCGCAAGTGCTGGCCAAAGACCGCCATTTTCTGCAACAAGCTTTCAAACATCCGCAACGTTTCGGCGGCTTGGCTTCGGTGGAAAAAAAATATCAAAAATCCCACGAAATCTACCAAAAACGCCTGCACAATCTCCCCAAACCTCATTTTGACGACAGCCTGCCTGTTCACGAAAAGCGCGACCTGATTCGCGACACCATCGCTGCGAACCAAGTTACTATTATTTCCGGCGAAACCGGCTCCGGCAAAACCACGCAAATTCCGAAAATCTGTTTGGAATTGGGGCGCGGCGCGGCCGGCTTAATCGGGCACACGCAGCCGCGCCGTTTGGCCGCGCGTTCTGTGGCCGAGCGCATTGCCGAAGAGCTGGGGCAGCCGATTGGGCAAGCCGTTGGTTACAAAGTACGTTTTACCGACCATACTTCGCGCGATGCCTGCATCAAGCTGATGACGGACGGCATTTTGCTCGCCGAAACGCAAACCGACCGTTTTCTCACCGCCTACGACACCATCATTATTGACGAAGCGCACGAACGCAGCCTGAACATTGACTTCCTGCTCGGTTACCTGAAACAGCTTCTGCCGCAACGCCCCGATTTAAAAGTGATTATCACCTCGGCGACCATTGATGCCGAGCGTTTTTCCCAACATTTCAATAACGCGCCCGTGATTGAAGTGAGTGGGCGCACCTATCCGGTGGAAATCCTGTACCGCCCCTTGCACAGCACCGATGAAGACGAAGCCGAAATAGAAACCGCCGATGCCATTGTGGACGCGGCGGACGAATTGGCGCGGTTTGGCGCGGGCGATATTCTCGTGTTCCTGCCGGGCGAGCGTGAAATCCGCGAAGCGGCGGACGCACTGAGAAAATCGCCGTTACGCAAAAATGACGACATTTTGCCGCTTTTTGCCCGATTATCGGCGCAAGAACAGCACAAAATCTTCCACCCCAAAGGCGACACCCGCCGCATCATTTTGGCGACCAATGTGGCCGAAACTTCGCTGACCGTGCCGCGCATCCGCTATGTGATTGACACGGGCTTGGCGCGGGTAAAACGCTATTCCGCACGTGCCAAAGTGGAGCAGTTGCACGTGGAAAAAATCTCGCAGGCAGCCGCACGGCAACGGGCAGGGCGCTGCGGGCGCGTGTCGGCGGGCGTGTGCATTCGCTTGTATTCGCAGGAGGATTTTGAACAGCGCGCGCCGTTTACCGACCCGGAAATCGTCCGCAGCAATTTGGCGGCGGTGATTTTGCGGATGGCGGCGTTGAAGCTGGG
>JAUNKU010000089.1 GCA_030532645.1 Neisseria sp.
CCGGTTTCCTGAAACAGTCGGGACACGGGCATTTGATGCCGAAAGTATGGCTGGGTGTGGCTTTGGCGGCGGTTTTGTGTTTTGCCGCCGGTATTGCGCTGTACCAAACCACCGGCGAAATCCCGCAGAAACAGCAGGAATTTGTGGTCGGCATCATCGGTTTGGTGGCTGTGGCGATGCTCACTTATATGATTTTGTGGATGCAGAAAGCGGCGCGCTCCATCAAAAAAGAGCTGGAACAATCGATTCAGACGGCCTTGGCCAAAGGCGGCTCGGGCTGGGCTTTGGTGGCGATGGCGTTTTTGGCGGTGATTCGCGAAGGCTTGGAGAGCGTGTTTTTCCTGATTGCGGTGTTCGAACAAAGCCCGACCGCCGGTATGCCGGTTGGCGCGGCTTTGGGCCTGCTGGCTTCTGCCGTGGTCGGCGTGCTGCTGTATCAGGGCGGCATCCGTTTGAATTTGGGCAAGTTTTTCCGCATCACCGGCATTTTTCTGATTTTTGTCGCCGCCGGTTTGTTTTCCGGCGCATTCCGCGCGCTGCATGAAGCGGGCGTGTGGAACATCGGCCAAACCGTGCTGGCGGACTTTTCCGCCGTGCTGCACGAAGACAGCCCTTTGGGCGTGCTGGCCGGCGGTTTCTTCGGCTACACCGACCATCCGACCGTCAGCGATGCCGTCACTTATCTGCTTTATCTGATTCCCGTTTTGTTTTGGTTTATGCGCGGCAGCCGTGCCGCACACACACGTTAAGGAGAAACTCATGAATGCTTTGAAACTGAGCACCGCCGTTTTGCTGGCTTTGGGCTTGACTGCCTGCCAACCGCCCGAGGCGGAAAAACCGGCCGCTTCCGCCGCCGCATCTGCCGTGAATGCAGACGGCAGCGTGAATGTGGCCGTGAACGACAACGCCTGCGAACCGATGGAATTGACCGTGAAAAGCGGCAAAAACGTGTTCAACATCACCAATCTCTCCGGCCGCAAACTGGAATGGGAAATTCTGGACGGCGTGATGGTGGTGGACGAGCGCGAGAATATTGCGCCGGGCTTGTCCGACAAAATGACGGTTACCCTGCTGCCGGGCGAATACGCGATGACTTGCGGCCTCTTGACCAATCCGCGCGGCAAGCTGATTGTGGAAGACAGCGGCTTCAAACCGGAAGCGCAACAGGCCGATTTGAGCGCGCTGGCGCAGCCTTTGGCCGAATATAAGGCTTATGTGCAAGACGAAGCGAAGCTGCTGACCGAAAAAACCGCCGCATTCGTGGCCGCCGTTAAAGCAGGCAAAATCGACGAAGCGAAGGCGCTGTACGCCGAATCCCGTTTGCATTACGAGCGCATCGAGCCGATTGCCGAGCTGTTTAACGAACTCGATCCGGCGATTGACGCGCGCGAAGACGATTTCAAACAAGGTCCGAAAGATCCTGAATTTACCGGCTTCCACCGCATCGAATACGCACTGTGGGTGGAAAAATCGCTGGACGGCGTGCAAGAGATTGCCGACCGCCTGAACGAAGACGTGCAGAAACTGGCCGCCGAAATCGATGCGCTGAACTTCCCGCCGAGCAAAGTGGTGGGCGGTGCGGCCGTGCTGATTGAAGAAGTGGCCGGTAGCAAAATCAGCGGCGAGGAAAACCGTTACAGCCACACCGATTTGAGCGACTTCCAAGCCAATATCGACGGCGCACAAAAAATCGTCGAGCTGTTCCGCAACGCCATCGGCGAGAAAAATCCGGCGATTTTGGCAGCGGCCGATGCCAACTTCCAACGCGTGAACGAAATTTTGGCGAAGTACAAAACCGGCAACGGCTTTGAAACCTACGACAAACTCTCCGAAGCCGACCGCAAAGCGCTGCAAGGCCCGATTAACGCGCTGGCCGAAGATTTGGCGAAATTCCGCGGCACATTGGGCTTGGATTAAGCGGAGCACTGACGGAATAAAACGCTGAGGCCGTCTGAAAGCGGCACTCCCCGTTCGTTTTCAGACGGCCTCAACGTTTTCCGAACCGCTTTAAAACGCCATACGCCGGATTGCTCCGAGCATCTTCCCGTTTCCCAAACGGAACAACCTTATCAAACACCCGAGAGCGCGGCCGCCCTGCCTGCCGCGCCGAACAGGAACCGCCATGACTCCGCAAAACCTCGGCAAACGCCGCTTCCTGCAAGCCGCCGTGGCCACCGCCGCAGCCGCCGCTTTGTCCGCCTGCGGCAAATCTTCCGAAACACAGGCCGCGAAGCCGTCTGAAAACGGGCAAAACGGCGAAAACAGCCTGCTGCACAGCCAAACTTCCTACGACTGCTACGGCACGCACCAAGCCGGTATCGTTACGCCGCACCAGCCCTTCGGCATTATGTGCGCCTTCGATTTGACCGTATCCGACCTCAAACGGCTGACCGACTTTTTCCGCACCGTCACCGCGCGCATCGAGTTTCTCACGCGCGGCGGCGATTTGGGCGATGCCGACTACAAACTGCCGCCGCCGGGCAGCGGCATCTTAGGCAAAACCGTGCCGCCCGACGGCTTGACCGTTACCGTTTCCGTCGGCGCATCGCTGTTTGACGAACGCTTCGGGCTGGCGGCGAAAAAGCCGAAACATTTGCAGGAAATGCGCCGTTTCCCGAACGACAAACTGGCCGCCGAATGGTGCGACGGCGATGTCAGCGTGCAAATCTGCGCCTTCTCGCCCGAAACCTGCCAAAACGCACTGCGCGATTTAATCAAACACACCGCGCCGTTTGCCGTTGCCCGCTGGTCGATTGACGGCTGGCTGCCCAAGCCGGAGAAAGGCGCAATCGCCGCCCGCAATCTGTTCGGCTACCGCGACGGCACGGGCAATCCCGACGTTTCCCAGCCCGAAATCGCCGACCAAGTCTTGTGGACGGGCGTGGCCGCCAACAGCTTGGACGAACCGGCATGGGCGAAAAACGGCAGCTACCAAGCCGTGCGCCTCATCAGACAATTTGTCGAATTTTGGGACAGAACGCCGCTGCAAGAGCAAGACGCGATTTTCGGCCGCGAAAAATACAGCGGCGCGCCGCTCGGCCAGAAAAACGAGGGCGACAAACCCGATTACGCCGCCGACCCCGAAGGCAAAAACGTGCCGAAAGACAGCCATATGCGGCTGGGCAATCCGCGCGATGCCGAGTTTATGAAAAAACACCAGCTTTTCAGACGGCCTTTCAACTATTCCTTGGGCTTGGCGAAAAACGGCCAGCTCAACACCGGCCTGATTTTGGTGATGTACCAAGCAAACTTGGCCGACGGTTTTATCTTCGTGCAAAACCTGCTCAACGGCGAACCGCTGGAAGAGTACATCAAGCCTTTCGGCGGCGGCTATTTCTTCACCCTGCCGGGTGTGGAAAAAGGCGGCTTCCTCGGCCAGCAGCTTTTGTTGGACGCATAAAAAACGGCCTGCCGTTGGAAAGAACGGCAGGCCGTCTGAAAAAAGGCGGCTTCGGGCAACCTTTCACGGCATTTGAATGAAACCGCAAACCGTCGTTTTTGACCGGCTGCAAACCATCGCTAGAATAACAACGGCAAACTTCCTTGCCATCCATTCAAGCTTTCTCTCTGAAACGTCTGCTCCCCCAACCTCGTCATACTCGGGCTTGACCCGAGTATCTCCCCCTCCGATTCCACCCCATCACTCCCCTTTTCATCCGCAAGCACAACAGTCCAAACCGCAGTAAAATCAAACTATTTACACTCCGAACCGTTTAACCGCATTTTCAGACGGCCTCTCTCCGTAAACACCAAGCGATGCCGTCTGAAAACCACCAAGGAAACCCCATGCCCGCCCTGCTTACCTGCAACACCATCCGCCAAACCGCTCCCGAAGCCTTCCGCCGCCGCGCCCCCGACAGCCACAAAGGCAGCTTCGGCACGCTCGGCATCATCGGCGGCGCAGAAGGCATGAGCGGCGCGGTCGTGCTGGCCGCCACCGCTGCGGTTTACGGCGGCAGCGGCAAAGTGTGGGCAGGTTTCCGGCAAAACCTCCTGCCCGTGCCGTTTATCGAAAGCCGCCCCGAAATCATGCTCGCCACCGCCGAAGCCCTGCTCGAACGCAACGACATCACCGCATGGGCGTGTGGCTGCGGCTTGGGCGTAACCCCCGAATCCGCCGCCGTTTTGGAAACACTGCTGCAACGCACCGACACCCCGCTGCTGCTCGATGCCGATGCACTCAACCTGCTCGCACAATCGCCCGAATTGTCCGCCGCCGCACGCACCTATCCACAACTTATCATCACCCCGCACCCGGCCGAAGCCGCCCGACTGCTCGGCTGCACCGCCGCCGAGGTTCAGGCCGACCGTGAAACCGCCGTCCGCACGCTTGCCGAACGCTTCCAAGCCGTCGCCGTACTCAAAGGCCGCCACACCCTGATCGCCGCTCCCGACGGCAGCCTGTTTGAAAACACCAGCGGCAACCCCGGCCTCGCCACCGCAGGCAGCGGCGACGTCCTCAGCGGCCTGACCGCCGCCCTGCTCTCCCAAAACATCCCACCCGTTCAAGCTGCCTGCGCCTCCGTCTGGCTGCACGGCGCCGCCGCCGACCTGCTCGCCGCCCAACACGGCGAAACCGGTATGCTCGCCGGCGAACTGCCCCCTACCGTCCGCAGCATGCGCAATCAGATGATTGGCTAAATCATTTTTTGAACATACAAAAAGGCCGTCTGAAACAGGGAAGAGGTTTTAGCTGCGCCGAAAACAATACTTTGTATTGTTTTAACAATAAAAATGGATTTTTATTGTTGCACCGAGTTTTTCTCGGTATCGGCTACGCAGAAACTCCGCTTCGCTCCGTTTTCAGACGGCCTAATCCTTTGCCGGCTTTGATTTTTTCTGTTTATCCAACCATACCAATCCGTTATACTTTTAAACGTTTTTCAAAGGATTGCAAAATGACAGATACAATAATTGCTCAGTGCTCAGTGCTCAGTGCTCAAATTATAACATAAAATTCAATAACTTATCAAACCTTTTCAATATTTTAGGAGAGGTTTGATATGTCGAAAAACCAATCTCTTCACGCTGCCAGCAAAGCAAAAAATGATGAGTTTTACACCGAGCTGGCCGACATCGAAAAAGAGCTGCGCCATTACAAGCGGCACTTCCAAGGCAAAACTGTTTACTGCAATTGCGACGACCCACGCGTCAGCAATTTCTTTCACTATTTCTCCCACAATTTCGAGCATCTCGGCCTGAAAAAGCTGATTGCGACCTGCTATAAAAACCAAGACAGCGATTTATTCAGCCAAAACGACAGCGAACAGGCGGTTTGGCTGGAATATACCGGCGACCAAGACGGCAACGGCATTCCTACGCCCGATGAGATCGCCGTGAAACCTTTGCAGGGCGACGGCGATTTCCGCAGCGCGGAATGTATCGAACTGTTGAAACAAGCGGATATTGTCGTCACCAATCCACCGTTTTCGCTGTTCCGCGAATATGTGGCGCAGTTGGTGGAATATGATAAAAAATTTCTGATTATCGGCAATCAAAATGCGATTACCTATAAAGAAATTTTCCCGTTGATTAAAGAAAACAAAATGTGGCTGGGCAATCATGGTGGAGACATGAAATTTAAAGTACCGCCACATTACGAGCCGCGCCCGACCCGCTATTGGCAAGATGAAACCGGACAAAAATGGCGCAGCATGGGCAATACGTTTTGGTTTACCAATCTCGACCACGACAAACGCCATGAAGAATTGATTTTATACAAACGTTACACACCCGAAGAATATCCGCACTACGACAATTACGATGCGATTGAAGTCAGCAAAGTGGCGGAAATACCCTACAATTTTGACGGCGCAATGGGCGTACCGATTACGTTTTTGGATAAATACAATCCGGAACAGTTTGAGATTATTGGTGCAACCGAGAGCGAAGGAAAAGGCTTTTCAGGTAGCCTGTGGCATGAAGAAAGCAAAATTGCTCAACCCCTAGTAAATGGTGAAAAGAAATACAAACGCATCTTTATCAAACGGAGAAAACTATGAAAATCGAGCTGAAACAAATCACTGTCCGCGACTTGGTCAAAGACTACCAAGACAGCGCGGAAAACGGCGTGCGTGCTTACGGCGGCCTGCTGGACGTGCGTCCGCCCTACCAGCGCGAGTTTGTCTATAAAGACAAACAGCGCGATGCCGTGATTGAAACCGTGCGGCAGGGTTTTCCCTTGAATGTGATGTATTGGGCGAAACGCGATGACGGTTCTTTTGAGATTATTGATGGCCAGCAACGCACCATTTCGCTGTGCCAATATGTGATCGGCGATTTTGCTTACGAGCATCTTTATTTCCACAATCTGCAAAAAGATGCGCAAGCGAAGATTTTGGATTACGAGCTGATGGTTTATCTCTGCGAAGGCAGCGATACCGAGCGGCTGCAATGGTTTGAAACCATCAATATCGCCGGGGAGAAATTAACGGCACAGGAGCTGCGAAATGCGGTATATCACGGCTCTTGGCTGGCCGATGCCAAACGCTATTTCAGCAAAACCGGTTGCCCTGCTTATCAAATCGGTCAAGATTATGTGTCAGGCAGCCCGATACGGCAGGAGTTTTTGGAAACTGCTTTGGACTGGATCTCAGACGGCCAAATCAAGGCTTATATGGCCGAACACCAGCACGATACGAATGCGCTGGCTTTGTGGCAGTATTTTCAAGCATTGATGACTTGGGTGGAAGCTACTTTTCCGAATAAGCGCAAAAAGCTGATGAAAGGCCAAGATTGGGGGCGTTTATACAACCGTTTCAAAGATGAGATTTTGGACAGCGGTAAATTGGAGGCGGAAATCGCGGCGCTGATTGCTGACGACGAAGTGGAAAACAAAAAAGGAATTTATCCTTATGTATTAACGCGCGATGAAAGATTTTTGAATTTGCGTGCATTTTCAGACGGCTTGAAAGTCAAGCTGTATGAAAAACAAAGCGGTATTTGCCCGATGTGCCGCGAGCATTTCGCCATTGAGCAAATGGAAGGCGACCACATCACGCCGTGGAGTGAAGGCGGCAAAACGGTTGAAGAAAACGGCCAAATGCTCTGCAAAAACTGTAATCGTAGAAAATCCAATAAATAGTTCCGGCAAACAAAAAGGCCGTCTGAAAACCAACATTACTCGGTTTTCAGACGGCCTTTATCAGCTATTCAGCTTTATTTTGCCAATTCGGTACGCAGTTTTTGGGTAACGTCCATCATCACTTCCAACTGCTCGACGGTTTCTTTCCAGCCGCGGGTTTTCAGGCCGCAGTCCGGGTTTACCCACAGGCGTTCAACAGGGACAACGTCCATGGCTTTGCGCAGCAGGCGTTCCACTTCGGCGGCGGTCGGTACGCGCGGGCTGTGGATGTCGTATACGCCGGGGCCGATGTCGTTCGGGTATTTGAATTCGCCGAACGCGGTCAGCAAGTCCATATCGGAACGCGAGGTTTCGATGGTGATCACGTCTGCGT
>JAUNKU010000090.1 GCA_030532645.1 Neisseria sp.
GACAATGGCGCGTAGGCGAGGCTTTGGAATACGGTATGGTCGGCATCAACACCGGCTTAATCAGCAACGAGGTGATCCCGTTCGGCGGCATCAAAGCCAGCGGCTTGGGACGCGAAGGCAGCAAATACGGCATTGATGAGTATTTGGAACTGAAATACCTTTGTGTGGATTTGAGCTAAATTGCTTGGTGTGACAAAGGCCGTCTGAAAAAGCGGATTCTATCTGATTGAAACAAAACTGTTTCTGTTTGGTAGAACGTGCGTTTGTACCGGATAGAAACCGTTTTCAGACGGCCTGAGTGTATGTATCAATAACGCGGTACGCTCTGATCGATTTCCTGCGACCAAGCATCGATGCCGCCTTTGAGGTTGTAGAGGTTTTCAAAACCGGCTTCGGCCAGATACATTGCGCTGTGCAGGCTGCGGATGCCGTGGTGGCAATAGACGACAATCGGGGTATCGTCGGGCAGTTCGTTTTGGCGCAGCGGCAGCAGGTTCATCGGAATATGGACGCTGCCGGGCAGGCGGTTGAGGGCGACTTCGTCGTCTTCGCGTACATCGAGCAGCAGGATTTCGCGGCCTTTATCAAGCCAGTTTTTCAGTTCGTTTACGGGGAGTTGGGGAATGGTCATTGCTGTGTGTCTTGTGTGTTTGCGGCCGTCTGAAAAGAGGTGGTGTTGAAGCTGTGTTTTCAGACGGCCTTTTGTAAGAAAAGCTGCCGTTTCGGGCAGCTTGGGTATTAGAAGTCGAACGGGTCGGCGGCTTTGGCGGCACGGCTGTCGAGCGCGGGAATCAGGGTGTCGAACAGGATTTTTTCGCTGATTTCGCTGCCGTTTTTGGTAAACCGCGTAGCGCGTTGTACCGGAGCAGAGCCGACTACGGCTACCAAGCGGCCGCCGTCTTTCAGTTGGTCGAACAAAACTTGCGGAACGGCCGGCACCGAGCCGCCGACGTAAACCGCATCAAACGGGGCGGCGGGGTGCGCTTCGGTCAGGCCATCGCCGATGTGGAAGGAAACATTGGTGCATTCTGCACGTTCCAGCGCGGCTTTGGCCAGATTTTGCTGGGTTTCGTCGATGTCGGTGGTGACCACCTGACCGGCCAGTTTCGCCATCAGTGCGGCGGCATAGCCTGAGCCGGTGCCGATTTCCAGCACGCTGTCGTCTTTTTTCAGCGCGAGACCTTGCACCATACGGGCAACGATGCGCGGCTCCAACATACGGCTGCCGTTGGGCAGCGGCAGGGTTTGGTCGGCATAGGCCAAGCCTTGCAGATCTTCGCCGACAAAGTATTCGCGCGGAATATCGCCCAGCGCGTCGAGAACGTCAAAATCCAACACGTCCCACGGACGGATTTGTTGTTCGACCATATTGAAACGTGCTTTTTCAAAATCCATTTTGCGCTCCATTTGCTGTATTTTTATGCGTTGTTCGGTTTTTTAAGACAAAAATTATCGCGTGATTATAAAGCTTTTGCACGTTTTTTGATAGGGGCGCGGCGAAGAAATCCGTTTTTCAGACGGCCTCGTGCCGCTCGGCCAGCAGCCGGCAGACTGCTTCCAAGCCTGCGGCATCGTCGGCATCGAATTGCGCCAAAGTATCTGCGTCCACGTCCAGAACGGCGGTAACTTCGCCGCCGGCGTTTTTCAGCGGTACAACAATTTCCGATTGAGACAGAGAAGAGCAGGCGATGTGGCCGGGGTGCACGTTTACATCGTCCACAATGATGGTTTCTCCCGCCGCCCAAGCCTGTCCGCATACGCCTTTGCCGTAGCCGATGCGCGTGCAGGCCAAAGGGCCTTGGAACGGGCCGAGCACCAGCTCTTTGTTTTTCACCAGATAAAAGCCGACCCAAAACCAGCCGAAGGCCTCTTTCAATACGGCGGTGGTGTTGGCGAAATTGGCAATCTGATCCGGCTCGTCTGCAATCAGCGCGCGGATTTGCGGCAGCAGCTCGGCGTAGCGGCCGGCTTTGTTGTCGGCGTTGAGATGAATGGTTTGCGACATGGTTTGTATGCTTTCAAAAAAAGGCCGTCTGAAAACAGGGAATGCGTTTTCCTGCGCCTGAAAAAACAGAAATCTGCACGCAAAACGGGCAGATTTCAAGTGTTGCTGCAATAAAAATTCAGACGGCCTTCGCAATGTTTACTGGACGCGCTGCCAGGTTTGCGTGCGGCCGAGTGCGGAAACGCCTAAATAACCGCGCACTTTCAAGCTGTTGCCGCCATTAGCCAGCTCAGCTTTCGCGCTGTATGTTTTACCGCTTTTCGGGTCGTAGATTTTGCCGCTGGTGTATTTGCCGCCGTCTTCTTTCAAGCCGGTCAGAACGGTCAGACCGACCAGCGGTGTGCCTGCTTTACAGGCCGGACATTCGTTTTTAACGCCGTTTGCCAGCGAAACGATTTTGCCGCTGAACGTGCTGCCGTTTTTGCTGATTTGCACAACGGCTTTCGGCTGTTTGGTTTCATCATCGATGGTGCGCCATTTGCCTTCGATACCGGAGGCTTGAACGTGCAGCGCGGCCAGAGCCAGCGCGGCGAGCAGGAATTTTTTCATTAGTAAACGCCTTTTGCGGTTTAGAGTAAAGGCACGATTTTGCGTGAAAAGCAGCCGTTTGGCAACCAATCCGGCGATAAACAGCGTATCAAAAGGCGCAAAGGCCGTCTGAAAATAAAGCTCCGCTTCGCTTGGCGGAACGGTTTTTCAGAGCAGGACGGGTCAAGCAGCTGCGCCGAAAACGCGCAAAATATGCTACAATCGCCCGTTAAATTTTTACTTTTCAAAACGGAATTCCTATGAGCTTGAAATGCGGCATCGTCGGCCTGCCTAACGTCGGCAAATCCACTCTGTTCAACGCCCTGACCCAATCGGGCATCGAAGCGGCAAACTATCCTTTCTGCACCATCGAGCCGAATGTCGGCATTGTCGAAGTGCCCGATCCGCGTATGGACGCACTGGCGAAGATTGTCAATCCGCAGAAAATGCAGCCGGCGATTGTGGAATTTGTCGATATTGCCGGTTTGGTGGCAGGTGCGAGCAAAGGCGAAGGCTTGGGTAACCAATTCTTGGCGAATATCCGCGAAACCGATGCGATTGTGAACGTAGTCCGTTGTTTTGACGACGATAATATCGTACACGTTTCCGGCAAAGTCGATCCGATTGCCGACATTGAAACCATCGGTACCGAGCTGGCTTTGGCCGACTTGGCAAGCGTAGAAAAAGCCATCGTGCGCGAAGAAAAACGCGCCCGTTCCGGCGACAAAGACGCGCAAAAATTGGTGGAATTGTGCAAAAAACTGCTGCCGCATCTGGACGAAGGCAAACCCGTCCGCTCTTTCGGCTTGGATGCCGAAGAGCTGGCAATGCTGCGTCCGCTGTTCCTTTTGACGGCCAAACCGGCAATGTATGTCGGCAACGTTGCCGAAGACGGTTTTGAAAACAATCCGCATCTCGACCGCCTGAAAGAATTGGCCGAACGCGAAAACGCGCCCGTAGTAGCCGTTTGCGCCGCGATGGAAAGCGAAATCGCCGAGTTGGAAGACGACGAAAAAGCCGAATTCCTCGCCGAAATGGGCTTGGAAGAGCCGGGCCTGAACCGCCTGATCCGCGCCGGTTACGACCTGCTTGGCCTGCAAACCTACTTCACCGCCGGCGTAAAAGAAGTCCGCGCTTGGACCATTCATAAAGGCGACACCGCACCGCAAGCCGCCGGCGTGATCCACACCGATTTCGAACGCGGCTTCATCCGCGCCCAAGTCATCGCCTACGAAGATTTCGTCGCCCTCGGTGGAGAAGCCAAAGCCAAAGAAGCCGGCAAAATGCGCGTAGAAGGCAAAGAATACGTTGTGCAGGACGGCGACGTGATGCACTTCCTGTTTAACGTATAAACGCCGATTTTCAGACGGCCTTGAATGAAAAGGCCGTCTGAAATTTAGTTTGTCTCTCCAAAATAATCATTCATTTGCATTTGGTTAAGGTTGATGCATTTATACTTCAATCCTGCTTTGGCAGAAAACTATAAAAATGCCGCTCAGATTGCACGGGTCTTAACAGAGAGTTGGATGGCTGAAAACGTTTATTGCCCTAGTTGCGGCAGTAAACCGATTTATAAAGTAGAAAACGGCCGTCCCGTACAAGATTTTATTTGTACGGGGTGTAAAGAGCAGTTTGAGTTGAAAAGTAAAAATACCCAATCTGTTGGGAAGAAAATTGTTGATGGTGCATACCATACAATGATTCAGCGTATTCAAGCAGATGATAATCCGAACTTTTTCTTTCTTTCATATAGTAAATCCGATTATTCCGTTCGACAGCTGCTGCTGGTGCCGAAGCATTTTATGACTGCCGATATGATTATGCGTCGTAAGCCGTTGCCTGAAACTGCTAAAAGAGCAGGTTGGATCGGTTGTACGATTGATATTGGGAAAGTACCTGAGAGTGGGAAAATTTTCTTGATAAACCAAGCACAGGTTGTGCCGCCTGAACGGGTGCATCAGCAATGGCAGGAAAGTTTGTTTTTGCGTTCCCAGAAATTAGCTAAGAAAAGCTGGTTATTGGCAATAATGAAATGTATTGAGGAATTGCCGGAAAAATTTGATTTACAGCAGGTATATCAATTTGAGCGGAGGTTGGCAGTGCAATTTCCGGAAAATAGGCATATCAAGGATAAAATCCGCCAGCAGTTACAGTTTCTGCGTGATCAAAATGTGATTGAGTTTATTGCGAGAGGGCAGTATAGGAAGGTTAGGGGATGAAAATTTTTCAAGTACAAATTCTGAAACCTTGTGCAGAATTATTTAATTGATTTTGTCGGAGAGATAAAAATTAAATTGCTCCCAGATAATTGAGTTACTACAAAAATTATTTTTAGTTGTGATAGGTAATTAATAATGCAATCAATCTTACAAGACCTCCAAGCGCGTGGTTTGATCGCGCAGACAACGGATTTCGAGGCGCTCGAAGCCTTGTTGAACGAGCAGAAAATCGCTTTGTACTGCGGTTTTGATCCGACGGCGGACAGCCTGCATATCGGCCATTTGCTGCCGGTATTGGCGCTGCGCCGTTTCCAGTTGGCCGGGCATAAGCCGGTGGCACTGGTGGGCGGGGCAACCGGTATGATCGGCGATCCGAGCTTTAAGGCGGTGGAGCGCAGCCTGAATACTTTGGAAACGGTGCAGGGCTGGGTGGAAAGTATCCGCGGCCAGTTGCAGCCGTTTTTGAGTTTTGAGGGCGACAATGCCGCGATTATGGCGAACAACTACGACTGGTTCGGCGGTATGGGCTGCTTGGACTTTCTGCGCGACATCGGCAAGCATTTTTCGGTGAATGCGATGTTGGCGAAAGAGTCGGTAAAACAACGGATTGAGCGCGATGATGTGGGCATTTCGTTTACCGAGTTTTCCTATGCGCTGCTGCAAGGTTATGACTTTGCCGAGCTGAACAAGCGCCACGATGTGGTGCTGCAAATCGGCGGTTCCGACCAATGGGGCAACATCACTTGGGGCATTGATGCGACACGCCGTCTGAATCAGAAACAGGTTTACGGCCTGACTTTGCCGCTGGTTACCAAAGCCGACGGTACGAAATTCGGCAAAACCGAAGGTGGTGCGGTATGGTTGAATGCAGCAAAAACCTCGCCTTACCAGTTCTACCAATTCTGGCTGAAAGTGGCTGATGCCGATGTTTATAAATTCTTGAAATACTTTACTTTCCTGAGTATCGAAGCCATCGACCAAATTGAAGCAGACGACAAAGCGCGCGAAGGCAAGCCGGAGGCGCAGCGTATTTTGGCGGAAGAAATGACCCGTCTGATTCACGGCGAAGCGGCTTTGGAAGCGGCGCAACGCATTACCGCCAGCCTGTTTTCCGGCGATGAAAGCGGCCTGACCGAAAACGACTACGCCCAGCTGGCTTTGGACGGCCTGCCTGCGTTTGAAGTGTCCGGTAATTTGAATGTAGTCGAAGCGTTGGTGTTGAGTGGTTTAGCGAAGTCGAACAAAGAAGCGCGCGAATTTGTGAAAAACAAAGCCGTGCTGCTGAACGGCGAAACTGCTGCGTTCAACAATCCCGAACACGCCGTCGAGAAGCCGGACGATGCTTATCTGATTACCGATGCGCACAAGCGTTTCGGCAAATACACCATTGTCCGCCGCGGCAAACGCAACCACGCGCTGCTGGTGTGGCAATAAAGGTTTGAAGTGATTTAAGGCCGTCTGAAAACAAGCATTTCTGCGAAGTAAAAAACAAGCTTGTTTTCAGACGGCCTTTTATATGTGCTTTCATATTTATAAGAATATTTAAAAAGAACAAATGGATAAGAAGTGAGAAATAAAAATATGCCCGGACTGCGGGCAGGATTATCTGTATTACGTCCAGCAGCCTGAAATGTCGGAAGAGCTTATTTTATGTCCCGAATGTGATACGGTATGGTTGAAAAATAAACCGATTGCTTACGGGTAGTATGACAGAGATTTTTGCAGTTACACGGATTTGAAGAAGGAATACGGGATAACGGAGCAAACAGTATGGGAAACAGCGTTTGATAAGCCTGTTTGCGATGAGGGAAATGTGCAGTTAGAAAATTGATGAACAAAGGCCGTCTGAAAACCAAGCAATGGTTTTTCAGACGGCCTTTTTTATTAACAGCTTTTCAGCCGCTAATCCTTAGTGGATATTGCCGAATTTGCCTTCGTTGAAATCATTGATTTTCTGAATGATTTCTTCTCGGGTATTCATCACGAACGGGCCGTAGGCGGCGATTGGTTCGTCAATCGGTACGCCGCTGAGCAATACCAGTTTGACGGCATCGTTTTCGGCTTTCAGTGTGATGCTGCCGCCTTCTTGTTTGAAGGTAACCAATTCGGTCGGTTTGGCGGTGCGTTCGCCGTTAATCAGCAAATCGCCGTGCAGCGCAACCAACAGCAGGTTGTGGGTTTCCGGTACGGTAAACTCGGCCGAACCGCCTTTGGCGATGTCGATTTCCCACATATTCAGCTCGCTGTATGTTTCCGCTGCGCCGTTATTGCCGTCCAATTCACCGGCAATCAGGCGTACTTTCGCGTCGCCCACTTGCACCACGGGAATGTTTTCGGCTTTCAGGCTTTGGTAGCGGGCAGGCACGTTTTTGTGCTCTTTCGGCAGGTTCACCCAAAATTGCAGCATTTCGAACATACCGCCGGTTTTGCTGAACTCTTCGCTGTGGAATTCTTCGTGCACAATGCCGTTGCCTGCGGTCATCCATTGCACGTCGCCGGTGCCGATAACGCCGCCGTTGCCGGTGCTGTCGCGGTGTTGCACTTCGCCTTGCAGGGCGACGGTAACGGTTTCAAAACCGGCGTGCGGGTGGGCGCCGAC
>JAUNKU010000091.1 GCA_030532645.1 Neisseria sp.
CCAGGGTCGGACTCGAACCGACACACCTTTCGGCGGGGGATTTTGAGTCCCCTGTGTCTACCAATTTCACCACCTGGGCGGTCTGTGAAAGAAACGTATTATAAGGATTTTTCCGCCGCTGTAAAGCAGCAATGCGGGTTTTCTATGCAAAACCAATTTAAACAAATGAATTTACAATGATTTATTTTTCCCACCAACTTTAAAAACGGCTGTTTTAGCCGCATAAAACGGCATTTTCAGCCAAGTCGAAACGCGGTAAGATTAGCGTTTTACCGATTTATTCAGAAATTAAGGATTTGCTATGAAAAAGCTGCTCTCCGCCCTTGCCGTTCTCACTGCGCTGAGCGCCTGTTCGCCCGAAACCGCACAACAAGCGCCTGCTTCCGCAACACAGGCGGAAGCCGTTAAATGGAACGGTACAGACGTCCGCAAAGAAGACATCGGCGGCGATTTCGTGCTGACCGGCGGCGACGGAAAAGAATTTGCATTGAGCAGCCTGAAAGGCAAAGTAGTGGTACTGAATTTCGGCTATACCCACTGCCCCGACATCTGCCCGATGACGCTGCAAATCTATAACGATGTGCTGGCCGAGCTGGGCGAACAAGCAAAAGATGTGGCAGTGGTATTTGTCAGCGTTGATCCCGAGCGCGACCATCCTGAATTAGTAGGCCGCTATGCCAAGCAGTTCAACCCGGATTTTATCGGTCTGACAGCCGCCAACGGCCAAAGCATCGCCGAAGTGAAACAGCAATACCGCATCGTGTCGGCCAAAGCGAAACAGCAGTCGGACGATATTTATTTGGTGGACCACTCCACCGGCGCGTATCTCTTGGATAAAAACGGCGAAGCTGCGCTGTTTGAACCGTATGCCGCCACTGCCGTGCAAATCGCCGAAGATATTAAAAATTTGTTAAAATAAGCTGATTTTATTTAACCGATGCCGTCTGAAAATATGCGTTTGACTGAATGCGCTTTTTCAGACGGCCGAAAAGACGAGCGGGAAATGTCTGACAACACTTTAACCATCGCCCTGTCCAAAGGCCGTATTTTTGAAGAAACGCTGCCGCTTCTGGCTGCCGCCGGCATCGAGCCTGCGGAAAATCCGGAAAAATCGCGCAAGCTGATTATTGAAACCAACCGTCCGGATATCCGCTTGGTGATTGTCCGCGCCAGCGATGTGCCGACTTACGTTCAATACGGCGCGGCGGATTTCGGCATTGCCGGCAAAGACGTGCTGATCGAACACGGCGGCGAAGGCCTGTATCAACCGCTGGATTTGCAGATTGCCCAATGCCGGATGATGGTGGCCGTGCGTAAAGGTTTCGATTACGCGAACGCTTCCCAACCCGGCCAGCGCCTGCGGATTGCCACCAAATATCCCGACATCGCCGCCGAGCATTTTGCTGCCAAAGGCGTTCACGTCGATATCATCAAGCTCTACGGCTCGATGGAGCTGGCGCCGCTGGTCGGCCTGTCGGACGCAATCGTCGATTTGGTATCCACGGGCAACACGCTGAAAGCCAACAATCTGGAAGCGGTGGAACATATTATCGATATTTCCAGCCGTTTGGTGGTCAACAAAGCGGCATTGAAAGTGAAACACGCGGTTATCCAGCCGATTATCGATGCCTTCGCCGGCGTGGTTCAAGGCAAACACGATTAACGGCAATGCTGTTTTCAGACGGCCTGAGCAAGCGGCAAGGCCGTCTGAAAAATACCGTTCGGCAAACTTATCGCAACCATAACAAACGCCCGCAGCACCGCCCCATTCATATCGAAATGACACACATCGCAACTATCCGCCTGCTCTGTCTGACCGCATTTTTCGGCGCAACTCCGGCTTTTGCCCATACTTGCTCGCCTGCCGAAATCGAAGCCATTCTCGCACCGGCCGACACACAAAACAGCAGCGTAGAAGTACGCTGCTCGGGCGTATTGCCTGCCGACAGCAAAGTCAGCAAACGTCTGTATTTCACCGGCAAGCAGGCTTCCGGTTTAAACTTTGACTGCAACGGCAGCACCATTGCTCCGGCCAATGCAGACAGCAGCGATGCGGTGCTTATCCGTTCCCACCGCGAAAACGGCCGCTGGCTGCGGCCGGAAAATCTGCGTTTGCAGAACTGCCGCGTGGAAGGCTCAGTACGCATTCAAGGAATGGCGGCCAACGGCGAAGGCGCGGCTTTGCGCGAATCTTCGCAGCAATCCGACCACACCGAACGCGCACAACAAGCCGCCCCGAGCAATATCCGCTTGGAACGTTTCCAGATTAACGGACACGGCCGCATTCCGCTCTATCTTGCCCCCGGTGTAACCCGTATTTCGCTGACCGACAGCCGAGTAGCCGGGCGCAGCAACAGCGTAGCCGTATATCTTGATGCCGAAAGCGCACACAATCTGTTTGAACGCAACACCATTGAAAGCGTTACCGGCCGCGAGCTGATTGCTATTGACGGCTCGGCGCACAATCTGTTCCGCGCCAACCGCTTCTCTTCGTTGAACAAAGGCGGCATTTATCTTTACCGCAACTGCGGCGAAGGCGGCACGGTACGCCACCAAACGCCGTCTGAAAACCGCATTTCCGGCAATACCTTTTTCTACCGCCGCTACAAAGGCCGTCTGCCTTCCGTATGGCTCGGCGCCCGGAACGGCAACCGGAATTATTGCCGTGCCGATGCCGGACTGCCTTTCGGCAGCAGCGCGGACGACCGCGATTTCGCCGACAATAACGTAATCGAACACAACCGCATTTTCCGCCTCAGCCCGCAAAAAATGATACGCGACCACGGCTCGGGCAACCGCATCGGCGGCAATGTAACCGTTTACCGATAAACATTTAAGCTTCTCAGTACGCCGACAACGCATCCGAGCTGATTTTTCAGACGGCCTTTTCCGCCGTCTCAGGACAAATAAGGACGAAACAATGAAATTTCTCAGCACAGCCTCCCCCGATTTCCAAGCCGAGCTGAACGCGCTGCTGGCTTTTGAAACGGCACAAGACCCGAAAACCGAGCAGATTGTGGCCGATATCATCGCCGATGTACAAAAACGCGGCGATGCGGCACTGATTGAATATACCAACCATTTCGACGGTACAAACGCGCAAACCACAGCGGATTTAACGCTCAGCCAAGCCGACTTGCAGGCTGCGTTCGAGCGCATTCCGGCCGATATTCAGACGGCCTTGCAAACGGCTGCCGCACGCGTGGAAAGCTACCATCAACATCAAAAAATGCAGTCTTGGCAATATACCGACGAAGACGGTACGCTGCTCGGCCAGCAGATTACCCCGCTTGACCGCGTCGGCATTTATGTACCGGGCGGCAAAGCGGCTTATCCCAGCTCGGTCATTATGAACGCAATGCCGGCGCACGTTGCCGGCGTACCGGAAATCATTATGGTGGTGCCGACCCCGAAAGGCGAGCGCAACGATATTGTACTGGCCGCCGCTTATGTAGCCGGTGTTACCAAAGTATTCACCGTCGGCGGCGCGCAGGCCGTAGCCGCACTGGCTTACGGAACGGAAAGTGTACCGCAGGTGGACAAAATCACCGGTCCGGGCAATGCTTTTGTTGCCGCTGCCAAACGCCGCGTGTTCGGCGTAGTCGGCATCGATATGGTGGCAGGGCCGTCTGAAATTCTGGTGATTGCCGACGGCAGCACGCCTGCCGATTGGGTGGCGATGGATTTGTTCAGCCAAGCGGAACACGATGAAATCGCCCAAGCCATTTTGATTGCCACCTCGCAAACGTATCTGGACGAAGTCCGAGCCGCAATGAGCAAGCTGATGAACGAGATGCCGCGCCGCACCATTATCGAAGCTTCGGTAAACAACCGCGGCGCGATGATTCTGGCGCGCGATTTGGACGAAGCCTGCGAGATTGCCAACTTTATCGCACCCGAGCATTTAGAATTGTCGGTTGAAAACGCCGAACAATGGGCCGGTAAAATCCGCCACGCCGGTGCGATTTTTATGGGCAAATATACCAGCGAAAGCCTCGGCGACTACTGCGCCGGCCCGAACCACGTTTTGCCAACCAGCCGTACCGCACGCTTCTCCTCGCCGCTGGGTACTTACGACTTCCAAAAACGTACCAGCCTGATTCAGGTTTCCGAAGCCGGAGCGCAAAAACTCGGCCGAACCGCCTCTATTCTGGCGCACGGCGAAAGCTTAACTGCACACGCCCGCGCAGCAGAATTCCGTTTGCAAAACTGATAAAAAAGGCCGTCTGAAAATCCTAGCCTGCCGGAAACAGCAGATTTTCAGACGACCTGTTTGCCAATCTGCTCAGACAACACACCACTCAAATCCACCTGTCCGAGGAACAATAAAAATGAACAACGAAAAAATCAAAGTCGGCATTGTTGGCGCAACCGGCTATACCGGCGTAGAACTGCTGCGCCTGCTGGCCAGCCATCCGCAAGCCGAAGTCAAATCGGTTACCAGCCGCAGCGAAGCCGGTATCAAAGTAGCCGATTATTTCCCCAATCTACGCGGTTTCTACGATTTAGCATTTCAAACGCCCGATGAAGCAGCATTGCACGAATGCGATGTTGTCTTCTTTGCCACGCCGAATGGTGTAGCAATGAACGAAGCACCGGAACTGCTGGCCAAAGGCGTACGCGTCATTGATTTGTCTGCCGACTTCCGCATTCAGGATATTGCCGTATGGGAGCAATGGTACGGAATGAAACACGCCAGTCCCGATACCGTTGCCCAAGCCGTGTACGGCCTGAGCGAGCAAAACCGCGAACAGATCCGAACCGCCCGTCTGATTGCCAACCCCGGCTGTTACCCGACCTGCGTTTCCCTCGCCCTGCTGCCGCTGCTGCAAGCCGGCATCGTTCAGGAAAATATGCCGCTGATCAGCGACTGCAAATCCGGTGTTTCCGGCGCAGGCCGCAAAGCAGCAGTCGGCACGCTGCTGTGCGAAGCAGGCGACAATTTCAAAGCCTATGGCATCGGCGGCCACCGCCATCTGCCGGAAATCAAACAAACCATCAACCGTTTGCAAAGCGGCGTAGCCGAGCAGCTGGTCTTTGTTCCCCATTTAACGCCGATGATACGCGGTATGCACGCCACTACTTACCTGCATTTGAAACAAGGCAGCAATCCGCAACAACTGCTGGAAACGTTTTACCGCAACAGCCCGTTTGTTGATGTATTACCTTCCGGCAGCACACCGGAAACCCGCAGCGTACGCGGTGCCAACATCTGCCGCATCAGCATTCAGCAGGCACCGCAAAGCGACGTGTGGATTCTGTTGAGCGTTCAGGACAATCTCGTCAAAGGCGCAGCCGGACAAGCCTTGCAGAATATGAACATTATGTTCGGCTTGGAAGAAACGCTCGGCCTGCAAGCTGCGCCGCTGCTGCCTTAATACAACATCAGCCAATATCAGGCCGTCTGAAAACCAACCAAGTTGCCCGCGAGCTTCGACTGCCCTCAAACCATACATCCAAAGTGCAACAGCTGTTTTCAGACAGCCTTTCCTTACCTGCCTGCTCGGATGCAGGCATTTTTTATTCATTTACCGCGGCGAATGCAAAATCCTGATCAGCCATCGCACCGTAGGTCTGCTGCCAAGTACGGTCAGCCTCTCCGGCATCGCAACGTTGCGAATCCTGCCACTGGCGCTCGTCCATCTCATCCCAAGCCAAATCAGCCAACTGCGCACACGTTTGCGGATTTAATACTCTATCGGCAGACTGCGCCTCCGAATCCGCAGCCGATACCGCAGCGAAAACAGCAATCAGACAAGCAGACAAAACCACACGGGCCAACAGTTTCATTTTTCACCCCACAAAGTAAGAAAAATCTTAGTTAAACTTAATTTTTTCTCATTCTAGTAATAAAAAACGAATAAGTAAAGCCCATTTTTTCAGAAAAATAAATTTAAACTATACAAAACAGAATAAATGTCGTAAAATCCGCCTCAGTTTTCTAAATTAATCAGCACACATCGGGCAAAAAAGATGAAATCCTTTAAAGAACGTTTGGCTTTCCTGTGGAAAGATGAAGCAAAACAGGCCAAAATTGCTGCCGACATCGGAATGACGATTGCCGGTTTCAGCCGTATTTGGAATGAAGACGGCCTGCCAAAAGCCGAAACTCTTAAAAAAATCAAACAATTAAAAGGTTGCAGTATTGATTGGCTGCTGACCGGAGAAGGAGAACCGTTTCCGCAAAAAGCGCAGGAAAGCCAGCCCGAATGTATTGCCTATAATTGCTTGGGTAATGAAGTGGACGTGGACGAGTACGTTTTTATTCCGTTTTACAGCGTACAGGCTGCCGCCGGCTACGGTTTGGTACCGGAAGACGAAACGCCGCTCTACAATCTGGCTTTCCGCCGCGACTGGCTGCAAAGCTTCGTTACCCGCGACTACACCAAATTATCGGCTATTTCCGTTAAAGGCGACTCAATGGAAGGCGTGCTGAACGACGGCGACACCGTGCTGATCAATCACGCCCACACCACACCGCGCGACGGCTTGTATGTATTGCGGATTAACGAAAATCTGCTGGTCAAACGCTTGCAATCGATGCCCGGCGGCATTATCAATGTAATCTCCGCAAACGAGGCCTACCCTACTTTTGAAATCAATCTGCACAACCAGATGGACGATGTCGCCATTATCGGCCGCGTGGAATGGTTCGGACGTACAGTTTGACGGGATAAAGCTTTACCTGCAAAGCAAGGCCGTCTGAAAATAAGGCGTAACGGGTAAAACGCTGTCCGAACGGACAGCAATCTTGCCACAAACGTTTTGTCTGCAAATTCCCAAGCTTTTATCCGGCAGCCACAAACAATAATCCGAAAAATACTCTTGAAAGCTGCCGCAAACGCCCCTACCTTGCCCGAAGTTGCCGTTTGCGCGACAATAGCGCAGATTCACATCACAGCAAAGGAAACATTATGTCAGACGAAACCCCGATTATCTTTACCGAAAACTGCTGCGCCAAAGTGGCCGATTTGATTGCCGAAGAAAACAATCCCGATTTGATGTTGCGCGTTTTTGTTAACGGCGGTGGCTGTTCAGGCTTCCAATACGGCTTTACTTTCGATGAAATCAAAAATGACGACGACTTTGAAATCGTCAAAGACGGTTTGAAATTCTTGGTTGATCCGATGAGCTATCAATACCTGATCGGTGCAGAAATCGACTACACCGAAAGCCTGCACGGCTCGCAATTCGTTATCCGCAATCCGAATGCTTCAACCACTTGCGGCTGCGGCTCTTCTTTCTC
>JAUNKU010000092.1:0-5486 GCA_030532645.1 Neisseria sp.
ACTTCCTGCGCGTTCTGCAAGCGCATCGCACCGGCAAAAGCAATCATCGCGCCGTTGTCGGTACACAGACTCAGCGGCGGAAAATATACGTTTACCGCTTCTTCGCGCGGCTTTTTGCCGCCTTTTTCACGCGCGTTTTTTTCAGACGGCCTTGCCACGGTAAGCGCATTGAAAGTTTCACGCAGTTTCCAGTTTGCGCCCACGCCGCCGGCCACCACCAACGTACGGAAGCCGGTATCCAGCAGGGCTTTTTTCGCTTTGGCGGCCAATACATCGACTACCGCGTCTTGGAAAGCGCGGCAGATGTCGTTGCGCGTTTGCTCGGGGATTTCGCCGCCGTTTTCTTCTTGTACTTTTTGCACGGCGGTCAGCACCGAAGTTTTCAGGCCGGAAAAGCTCATATTCAAATCGGCCGAGTGCAGCATCGGGCGCGGAAAAGTAAACGCATCGGCGCGGCCGAGTTTCGCCAGCTCCGACAATTTCGCGCCGCCGGGATAGGGCAGGCCGAGCAGCTTGGCGGTTTTGTCGAACGCTTCGCCTGCTGCGTCGTCCACGCTTTCGCCCAGCAGGGTGTAATCGCCGATACCGCGTACCGCCATAAACTGCGTGTGGCCGCCGGAAACCAGCAGGGCGACAAAAGGAAATTCGGGAACATCATCGGCCAGCAGCGGCGAGAGCAGATGGCCTTCCAAATGGTGGACGGGAATAACCGGTTTGCCTAGCGCAAAGGCCAGTGCGTTGGCATAACCCGAACCGGCCAGCAACGCGCCGCCCAAGCCGGGGCCTTGCGTAAACGCCACCGCATCGATGTCGGCGTAGGATATGCCGGCTTCGCGCAGACAGCTTTCAGTCAGCGGCACCACGCGGCGGATATGGTCGCGGCTGGCCAACTCCGGCACCACGCCGCCGTATTCCGCGTGCATTGCCATTTGCGTGTGGAGCTGATTGCCGATTAAACCGCGCTCGGTGTCGTACAGCGCCACGCCGGTTTCGTCGCAGGAAGATTCGATACCCAAAACTAACATTTGATAAGGCCGTCTGAAAAAAGAAAGGCGTTATTTTAGCGGATTTCGGCATAGCTTTGGCTTATAATCGCCGCGCAATTTCGCAATCGGCGCAGTTCGCAAACCTCCTGCGCCCCATAAATCAAAACTAGGAATATTGATGAATACTTCTTCCGAAACCGCTTTGGTGATTTTCTCCGGCGGACAAGATTCCACAACCTGTTTAATCCAAGCCGTGCGGCAGTACGGCCGTGAAAACGTGCAGGTGATTACCTTCCAATACGGGCAGCGCCACGGCATCGAGCTGGAATGTGCGCGGCAGATTGCCGCCGATTGGGGCGTGAAACAGACCGTGCTGGATTTGAGCCTGATAAAGCAGATTACGCACAATGCGCTGATGGACGGAAACGCCGATATTCAGACGGCCTCAAACGGCGTGCCGAATACTTTTGTGGACGGCCGCAACGCTTTGTTTCTGCTGTATGCCGCGATTTATGCAAAAAGCCAAAATATTCAAAACATTATTGTCGGCGTGTGCGAAACCGATTTTTCCGGCTATCCCGACTGCCGCGATGTGTTCGTTAAATCAATGGAGCAAACCGTCCGCTTGGCGATGGACTATCCTTTCAAAATCCACGCGCCGCTGATGTGGCTGACCAAAGCGCAAACTTGGGCACTGGCCGACGAATTGGGCGCGTTCGACTATATCCGCGAGCGCACGCACACTTGTTATCAAGGTATAGCAGGCGGCTGCGGCGAATGTCCGAGCTGCGTTTTGCGCGAACGCGGTTTGGCGGAATATCTGGCACAAAAGGCCGTCTGAAAACCGTTCTGCCGAATGGGGAAAACGCTGCGCCGCTATTTGTCGCACCGTGCGCGATAATGGCGGCAAACCAAGCGAAAAGGAGTTGAATATGGCAATGAAAGTGTTGCCGAAAGTGGTTGTTCTGACCGGCGCAGGCATCTCCGCTGAATCGGGTATCCGCACCTTCCGAGCGGCAGACGGTTTGTGGGAAAACCACCGCATCGAAGAAGTAGCCTCGCTCGAAGCGTTTGCCGCCAATCCCGAGCTGGTGTACCGCTTTTATAACGAGCGGCGCGCGCAGCTGCACCGCCCTGAAATCCGCCCGAACGCCGCACATCTGGCCTTGGCGGAATGGGAGCGGAAATTGGGTGGAAATCTGCTGATTGTGACGCAAAATGTCGATAATCTGCACGAACGCGCCGGTTCGCAAAACGTGATTCATATGCACGGAGAACTCTTAAAAGCGCGTTGCACGCATTCCGGGCAGGTGTATGAATGGGAAAGGGATTTGGACGGAATGCATCAATGTTCGTGCTGCTCGCCGTCCTGTCCTTTGCGGCCGCATATTGTTTGGTTCGGCGAAATGCCGCTGGATATGGAGCGGATTTTTACCGCTGTTGCCGAGTGCGACTATTTTATCGCCATCGGCACTTCCGGCAATGTTTATCCGGCTGCCGGGCTGGTGCGCGAAGCACCGCCGCACGCCCGTACTTTGGAATGGAATTTGGAGCCGAGCAAAGTGCGCTCCGATTTTAAAGAAGTGCGCTACGGCCAAGCGGCGCAGATTGTGCCGCAGGGCATTGCCGATCTGCTGGCTGCTTGGGAAAAGTAAGTAAAGGCCGTCTGAAAAGGCGGCTTTTTGCTGTTTGCAGCAGGCGGTTTACCTGAATTTGCTTTCGGTTTAAGCAAAACAGCATTCCGCTTGCGTACACTGGCCGCTTTCACACACAAGCGGAGAAGACAATGAAACTGCATTATGCAAGTATTGCGCTGCTGGCTGTCGCTTTGGCGGCTTGCGGCCACACTGAAAAAGCCGGCCAACAGCACGAAGCGGCTGTTTCGGCGGCTGTATCCGAGCAACAGGCCGCTTCCGCAGACGCAATGTTCGCCGATGAAGCGCACAGCGCGGAAAATGCGCTGGACTGGATGGGCGTGTACAAAGGCGTTTTGGGCGAACAGATTTGCGCGGAAAACAAAAACGGCTGTTTGGATTTCGCCGTTGAGCTGACTTTGAACAGCGACGGCACTTACCGCTGGCTGCAAGCGCCCTCCGGCGGCCGTACCGGTCAGCAAACGCGTATTGAAGGACGTTTCCAGTGGGAAAAAGGCGGCTCGGTAATCGCCTTGCAGCAACGGCCGGGCGCGCTGCCTTACCGTTTCTTTGTTGCCGAAGGGCATTTGCAGCCTTTGAATGAGGGCGAAAAAACGTATCGTGCGGATAATGCGGCTTACCGTTTGGAGCAGGTTGAGCGGTTTTAAAGCATTGTTGCCGAAACAGAAGGCCGTCTGAAAATCAGCTTTGATTTTTCAGACGGCCTTTTTTGTTTGGGAAATATTGCCGATCGGGCGGCTGCGTTCTCTCTCAGGAGAGACGGCCGCCCGGGCAAACAATCCTGTTTTTTCAGACGGCCTTAAACGCCGTATTCCTGCCACAATATTTCCTGCATACTGATTTCGTCTTCTCCTTCGGCACGCGGCGCACGGGTGTAGCGGCCGTTGCCGTCCATCAGCCAAGCTTGGCGGTTGTCGGCCAAGGCGAGGGTGAGGCTTTCGCGGATAATGCGTTTTTTCAGGGCTTTATCTTCTACCGGCGTGCAGGTTTCGATACGGCGGAAGAAGTTGCGGCCCATCCAGTCGGCGCTGGAAATATAGGTATCGTCTGCGCCGTTGTTATGGAAACAGTACACGCGGGCGTGTTCGAGCTGGCGGCCGATGATGGAACGCACGCGGATATTGTCCGACAGGCCTTTTACACCCGGCCGCAGGGCGCACATTCCGCGCACAATCAAATCGATTTGCACACCGGCCTGCGAGGCTTCATAGAGCGCCTCAATAATGCCCGGCTCGATCAGCGAATTCATCTTCGCCATTATTTTGGCAGGCCGTCCGGCTTTTGCGTGCTCCGCTTCGCGGCGGATATTGTCCAGCAGCATCGTGTGCAGGGTAAACGGGCTTTGGTAGAGCTTGTTCAGCTTGACCGGCTGCCCCAAGCCTGTGATTTCCATAAAGATATTGTTTACATCTTCGGTTAAAGCATCATCGGCGGTCAGCAGGCCGAAATCGGTGTAGATGCGCGATGTGCCGGCGTGGTAGTTGCCCGTGCCGAGGTGGGCGTATCTTTTCAGACGGCCTTCTTCGCGACGGATAACCAAAGCCATTTTGGCGTGCACTTTATAGCCGAACACGCCGTACACAACGTGCGCGCCTGCATCTTCCAGCTGCTTCGCCCAGCTGACATTGTTGGCTTCGTCAAAACGCGCCATCAGCTCAACGACAACGGTTACCTGCTTACCCGACAGCGCGGCGTGCATCAAGGCTTGGCCGAGCTCGGAGTGCGCGCCGGTACGGTAAATCGTCATTTTCACCGCCACCACATCGGGATCGGCGGCCGCTTCGCGGATAAAGCGCACGACAGGATCAAACGATTGGTAGGGATGGTGCAGCAGAACCGACTGCTTGCGTACAGCGTCCAATACCGATTTTTTCTTGCCTAACGCAGCAGGCAGACCGGCTCGGCGCGGCGGAAATTTCAAATCCGGTCGCTCCACCATATCGGGTACGGCCATCAGGCGGACCAAGTTTACCGGCCCTTTCACCTGATACAGCTCGCCTGCGCCCAATTTGAAATGTTCCAGCAGAAATCCGTAAAGATGCGCCGGGCAGGTTTCCGCCACTTCCAAGCGCACGCCGTCGCCGTATTCGCGGTCGTGCAGCTCGTTCTGAATGGCCGAACGCAGGTTTTTTAAATCGCTCTCGTCCACCGTCAAATCACTGTCGCGCGTCAAACGGAATTGATGGCAGCCTTTCACTTCCATACCGGGAAACAGCTTCCACACATATTCGTGCAGAATGGAAGACAAAAATACAAAACCGCTGTCGCCGCCGCACAATTCGCGCGGCAGCTGCACCACGCGCGGCAAAATGCGCGGCGCTTGAACAATCGCCAAACCCGAATTGCGGCCGAAGGCATCTTTTCCGCCGAGTTCTACAATAAAATTCAAAGATTTATTGGCAGGGCGCGGAAACGGGTGCGATAAATCCAAGCCGATGGGCGTGAGCACCGGCCACAATTCTTTAGCAAAATAATCCTCGATCCAAGCGCGTTGCTCCGCCGTCCAATTACGGCGGCGGTAGAAATGAATGCCCTCGGCAGCCAGCGCCGGCTGCAATTCCTGATTGAACAGCGCATATTGTTCGCGAATCAAATCGTGCGCCTCGCGCGCGCAGGCCGCAATGGTTTCAGACGGCAGCAAACCGTTTTCCAGCGGTGTATCCGGCCGCAGTTTCAGCTCGCGTTTCAAATACGCCATCCGTACTTCAAAAAATTCATCTAAATTGGACGAAACGATGCAGAGGAAACGCAGCCGTTCCAGCAACGGCACACGAATATCCTGCGCTTGCGCCAGCACACGGCGGTTGAATGCCAGCAGGCTGAGTTCGCGGCAAAGCAGACGGGG
>JAUNKU010000092.1:5586-7143 GCA_030532645.1 Neisseria sp.
CGGTTTTCGTTAATCAGCATCGTTTGGTGGCGCGTCCACGCGTCCCACGCTTCTTGCGAGACATTATCGAAAATGCGTTTGCCCAATTCGTTGGGCAACGGCTGGAATTTCATACCCGGCGCTTCTTTGCCGAGCTTGATGCATTGAACCATACGGGTCATAGCGTTTCCTTTGTTGAGGTTGGCAGACGGCGGAATTTTAGCCCACTCGGGCGGCTAAATCCAGCCGGAAAATTTTCGAGGCGCGGCCGTTTGCTGAATATTCGGCCAAACGTTCGGGCGGCAGCGCTTCGGGCGGCGCGGCGGCGAAGCCGCGTTCGGTGAACCAGTCGCCGGTGTGGGTGGAGAGGGCGAAGAGTTCGTGCATACCGAGTTTGCGGCTTTCGGCAACGATGTGTTCAAGCAGGATTTCGCCGTAGCCGCCGTCGCGCGTTTCGGGCGAAACAACCAAGCAGGCCAGTTCGGCGGCCGAACGGCCCAAATCTTTCAGCGCCACGCAGCCGTAAATGCGGCGGTCGTGTTCCAAAACAAAAAATCCGCCGATGTGGTTTTCCAGATATTCACGGCTGCGTTTGAGCAGTATGCCGGCTTCTTCTAGCGGACGGGTTAATGTGAGAATGTCGGGAATGTCGGCGGTATCGGCGGCGCGGATACGCATAAACGGGCTTTGCGAAACGGATGTACCGTTGCCGTTGCGAGTAAACAGCTCGCTGATGAGCGCACCGTCTTGGCGGCCGGATACAATCTGGCAGCGCGGCACGCCTTTTTCGACGGCATTCAATGCGGCACGCAGCAGGCGAAGCTGCTCGTTTTCCAGCGGTTCGTCGCGCAGGATTTCCTGTACTTCGCGCGCGGAAAGATTGCTTTTCAGACGGCCTTCGCTGTCTAAAACGCCTTGTTCTTCAATCAGAAAAATCAGTTTCTCCGCTCCTGCGGCCACGGCTACGGCTTCGGCGGTGTCGGCCATACTCAGATGGAATGTGCGGCCGCTCAATGAAGCGGCCATCGGGCTGATAAGCACGGCTGCGCCGCTGTCGAGCAGGGCTTTCAATGCTTCGGCATCCACTTTACGGACGCTGCCGGTGTAGCCCATATCGATGCCGTCAATAATGCCGTACGGCCGTGCGGAAACAAAGTTACCCGAGGCCAAACGCAGACGGCTGCCGCGTTGCAGCGAACCGGCCAAGCCCGAGGAAAGGGCGGTTTCCAATTCCACGCGCAATACGCCGCAGGCCTGTTTGGCCAAGCCCAACACCGCTTCATCGCTGATGCGGCGGCCTTTGTGGAAACGCGCGGGCAGGCCGGCGGCTTCGCTCAAACGGTCGAGCTGCCAGCTGCTGCCGTGCACCAAAACCAGCCGCACGCCCAAGCTGGCCAGCAGTTTGATGTCGGCGGCAATCGAGCGCAGCGTATCGCCGCGCAGCAGGCTGCCGGCAATGCCGACCACCAGCGTTTTGCCGCGCAGATAGTCAATGTAGGGCGCCGCTTCGCGGAAGTCGGCAACGAAGTTGGAAGAAGTCATCTCGGATTGTTTGATATGGGTTGAGGCCGTCTGAAA
>JAUNKU010000093.1 GCA_030532645.1 Neisseria sp.
GGCAACTTCCATTTGGCGGCGGTAGTCTTTGCGGCTGTTGGCATGGCTGAAATCCACCATCAACTTCGGCGTAACGCCGGCTTGGATAAGCTGTTCCGCCGCGGCTTTAACGTGTTCGCTGCTGTAATTCGGCTCTTTGCCGCCGCGCAGGATAACGTGGCAGTCCGGATTGCCTGCGGTATGTACAATGGCGGAGTGGCCGGATTTGGTTACCGACAGGAAATGGTGCGGATGGGAGGCCGCGCCGATGGCATCGATGGCGATTTTGAGGTTGCCGTCGGTACCGTTTTTAAAGCCGACAGGGCAGGAAAGGCCGGAAGCCAGTTCGCGGTGGACTTGGCTTTCGGTGGTGCGCGCGCCGATTGCGCCCCAAGAAATCAGGTCGGCATAGTATTGCGGCGTAATCATATCAAGGAATTCGGTGGACGCAGGCATACCGAGGTTGTTGAGCTCCAACAGCAATTTGCGCGCTTGGCGCAGGCCGAAATTGATATCGAAACTGCCGTCCAGATGCGGATCGTTAATCAGGCCTTTCCAGCCGACAGTGGTGCGCGGTTTTTCAAAATATACGCGCATCACAATCAGCAGCTCTTTTTCGTATTTTTTACGCAGCGGTAGCAGGCGTTGTGCGTATTCGACAGCCGCTTTCGGGTCGTGAATCGAGCAAGGGCCAATGATAACAAGCAGGCGCTTGTCGCGTCCGGCAACGATTTCGGCAATTTCGTTGCGCGTTTGTACCACGAGCTCGGCTGCCGCATCGCTGATGGGCAGTTCATACAAATGGGCAATCGGCGGCAAAAGTTCGGTTACGTCGTGGATACGGACATCATCTGTTTTTCGGAGGCGGTTCATTGTTGTTCTCATCAATATGTTATCGGAAATAAGCGGAAAGGATAACGGGCTTGGCACGGTTTGACAAGCGTTTGAGTATGCAGTGTGTTATTTAATTGCTTAAATTTTAATGTTTTCCGGTTTTATTCGTGTTTTATGCTTGTGTTTTTCTTTCTATTGGAATTTTATGCTTGTATTTTTGCTGATAAACAGCGCATACGGCAGGCATTTCCGCTTCGCAAAGCCTGTGTTTTTCAGACGGCCTTTCAGGCTGTTTGTTAAAACGAAAAAGACCGCTGTATGAAACAAGCGGTCTTTCGGTGCAATCGGTTCAAAATCAGCGTTTGAACATATTGCCGTATTTTTGGTTGAATTTGTCCACGCGGCCGGCGGTGTCAACGATTTTTTGTTTGCCGGTGTAGAACGGGTGGCACTCAGAGCAAACCTCAATGTTGAAGTTTTCTTTGCCCATAGCCGATTTGGTTACGAATTTGTTACCGCAAGAGCAGGTAACGTTTACTTCGTGGTAATCTGGGTGGATACCTTGTTTCATTGTTTTTTCCTTTACGTAAAGCGGGCATAGGGGTTGTACCTATGCTTCAAAAAACGCCCGAAATCGGGCAAGCTGGGAATTATCGCAAAACCTACCTGCTTTGGCAAGGGTTTAGCTTCCGGAACGCTGTGGCGCGGAAGGCTTGTTGCGCCGTTTTAACTTCGTTGAAGCTTCGCTTTCAGACGGCCTTGGCGCAATGTTCGGCCAGCGCGGTTTGCAGGGCTTCGGGCAGGGTGCAGCTTTTGCCGTTTTGCACCGGTATCAGCACGATTTCGGCTTCCACGGCGGTTTTGCCGTTGCCCAGTTTGGCGGTTTGCTGCAATACAATGCGGCGCGTTTCCCACGACTGCACACGGCAGGTAACGGCCAGCGTGTCGCCTACGGTGGCGGCGCGGCGGTAGCGGATATGGATTTCGGCAACCACCAGTTGCAGGCCGTCTGAAAGCGGCAGGCGGCTTTGTTCGAAAAACGACCAGCGCGCTTCTTCGAGAAATTCGAGGTAGCGCGCGTTATTGACGTGGCCGTAGGCATCGGTGTGGTAGCCGCGGATACGGGTACTGCTCACGTTCAACCTAATGAAATGGCTTGGAAAGATTCGCGGGCCAGCGGTTCGGCGGAGAGGTCGGTAATCACGGTAGAAAGCTGGATATCGAACCATTCGCCGAAAATATCGGGGTGCAGATCCGGCCACAGGCTTTCGTCTTCGCACCAGTCGGCCAGCTCGGCGGCGAAAATTTCTTCCACGCGCTCTTCGATTTCGTCCCACACTTCATCGGCACTGTCGCACGGATTGACCAGATAAGCGTTGGCATCGGCCTGCAAATCTTCCAGCGTGATGCCGTCCAAATCCGTGCCTACCGATTGCAGCCAGTTCCAAAACGGTTCGAGCGGCATCAGCAGAAATACGCTGCGGTTCACTTCATACATAATGGTTGCTCCTTTCGGTGTTTAGAAAGACGGCTCGCCGCCGGTGTTTGCGGCAGCGGTTTCGCTTTCGCTGTGCAGCAATGTTACTGCTTCTTCGTGTCCGGTGTGTTCCGCCGCCGCTGCATCTGCCTCAGCCTCGTTTTCAGACGGCATCACGGTGTTTTCTGCGGCATCTGCTAAGGTTTCCGTATCGGTTTCCAACGCAGAATGCGGCTCGGGAACGGCTTCATTTTGCGGCACGGCGTTTTCATTTTCAAGCGGATTCTGTTCGGCGGCAGATTGGTTTTCAGACGGCATTGCTGCGCCGCTGCTTTCCGGTGCAACCAAGCTGTCGATGTCGATTTCCTCTTCGGCGGCCGACGGCGGCGGTGTGAGGCCGAGCTGTTGCGCGCGCAAGCGCAGATACATATCGCGCGTGTAAGCGTATTTATCCAAGGCCGCGCCGTCCAAGCTGTCGGTCAGATCCAGCAGTTTGTGGCGCGTGTCCACGGCATTGGCGGCGGTGATCGACCAGCGGCCGGCATCGGTTTTGAAAATCGCGTTTTGTACGGGTACGGCCATCGCGACCGCGCTGGCGGTGGTATCGCGTACGGTTGAAGGGCCGAACAGCGGCGCAACGAAATAGCCGCTGTTTTTCCAGCCCCACGTGGCGAAAGTGTCGCCCAGCGTGTTTTTATTGTCGGGAATGCCGCCGTAATTGGCGATATTGATCAGACCGCCCAAACCGAAAGTGGAATTGACCGCCACGCGCATAAAATCTTCGCTGGCGCGTTTTGCGTCCAAGCGCAGCACATTGCTGCCGAAGCTGACCACATCGCGCAGGTTGTCAAAAAAATTCGTTACGCCTTGGCGCACCGGCGAAGGCGTGATTTTACGGTAGCCGCGTGCTACCGGCGCAAGGACGTAACGGTCGGCCGCATCGTTGATTTTGAACATAAAACGGTTGTACGGCTCGTACGGATCGTGGTTTTGTGCGGCACTCAACATCGGCGCAGCCGCTGCATCGGGCGCGGCGGCGGTTCGGTTTTCGGCGGCGGCTGTGGCGGAAAGCGCCAAAGCCAGCATCAGGGCGTAGGTTTTTTTCATCGGTCGAGCCATTCTCGGATTTCGTAAAGTTCGGCCAGTGCCGGTACGGCGGCAGGCAGGTTGGCGGTTTTCAGACGGCCTTGCTGCCGTTTCAGCGACAAAATCAGCGACAAACAAGCCGAATCGGCACGCGTTACGCCGCCCAAATCGACGGTGTGCACGCTCTCGCCGAGCAGCGCGCGGCATTGCGCGGCATTGCGTTCGTTCAGTGTTTTGACGGTGATGTCGCCGCTCAGGTAAAGCGTGCCGTTTTTCAGTTCGCTGTTCATTGTGGGCGGATTTCGGTAAATGTTTTCAGACGGCCTTGCAGGGAAGGCCGTCTGAAAACGGGAGATCGGCGCGGCTTATTTGCCGCCGTTTTTGCTTTTCAGCTCGTTAATCAGGCCGTCGAAACCTTTGTTTTTGATGGTTTCGCCGAACTGGTTGCGGTACACTGTTACCAAGCTCGCGCCTTCTACGGCTACGTTATACACGCGGTATTTGCCGCCGCTTTGGTAAGTGGTGAAGTCCATATTGACTGCTTTGCCGCCGTTCGGAGGCGTAACCGCCGTGCGGACGATGACTTCCGCGCCGCCTTTGTTGACTTTCGGATTGTCTTTAACATCGACTTTGGCGTTTTTGAATTTCAGCATCGTGCCGGAATAGGTGCGGATCAGCAGGGTTTGGAACTCTTTGGTCAAGGCCTGCTGCTGCGCCGGTGTGGCGCTGCGCCAAGGATTGCCGACGGCTTGCGCGGTCATACGCTGGAAGTCGAAGTACGGCAGTGCGTAGTTTTCAGCCTGTTTGCGCACGGCGGCATCGTTTTTGCCGTTGGCTTGCGACAGGATTTTCAGCACTTGCGCGGCGCTGGTGCGTACTTGGTCAACGGCTTGTGCCGGAGAAGCGAAAGCCGGTGCGGCGGCAACGGCCACGATGGCTGCGGTCAGGTAACGGATGTTCATTCGGTGTCCTCTCTGTGGGATTCGGGTGTGTTTTGCCGCTTTGGTGCGGCGTGTTTGTTGGTTACGGCGGAAAATGCCGCTGTTCGGACGGTCTGCCAGATAGAGGCCGTCTGAAAAAAATCAAGCGGTGTTGACAATGGTTTACTCGGAAGCGGCATTTTCAGACGGCTTGGCGTTCTGCTCGGTAAAGCTGGTCATAAATTTGCCGATTAAGTTTTCCAGCACCAAAGCCGAGCTGGTGAGGGTAATCGTATCGCCGTCGGCCAGATTGTCCGGATCGCCGCCCTGAACAAGGCCGATGTATTGCTCGCCGAGCAGGCCGGAAGTCAGGATTTGTGCGGAAACGTCGCTGCTGAACGGATATTGTTTGTCGATTTGCAGCGCCACTTTCGCCTGATAAGTCTGCGGGTCGAGCGTGATGCCCGATACGCGACCGACCAGTACGCCGGAGGCTTTCACCGGCGCTTTCACTTTCAGACCACCGATGTCGGTAAAGTCGGCATATACGGTGTAAGCGGCAGGCGCGGAACCGAACGATGTACCGCCTGCGGCGCGGAACGATAAAAACGCCAGTGCGGCCAAACCGGCCAGCACAAACAGGCCGACCCAAAATTCCAAAATGCTTTTTTTCATTGCAAATTATCCGGTAAACATAAAGGCGGTAAGAATAAAATCAACGGCCAAAACCGTCAGCGCGGAAGACACTACCGTGCGCGTACTGGCGCGCAGAATGCCTTCGGAAGTCGGTACGGCGTGAAAGCCTTGGTGCAGCGCAATCAGGGTAACCGCTACGCCGAAGCAGGCGGATTTAATCAGGCCGTTGAGTACATCGTAGCCGAAAGAAATATTGTTCTGCATTTGCGACCAGAAAATGCCGCTGTCCAAGCCCAGCCACTGCACGCCGATCAAATATGCGCCGTAGAGGCCGCAGACATTGAAAATACTCGCCAAGAGCGGCATCGATACCACGCCTGCCCAAAAACGCGGCGCAACCACGCGCGAAACGGGATTGACCGCCATTACATTCATCGCTTCGAGCTGCTCGGTGGTTTTCATCAAACCGATTTCGCTGGTCATTGCACCGCCTGCGCTGCTGGCAAACAAAATTGCGGCCAGCACCGGCCCCAGTTCGCGCAGCAGTGAAGCGGCCACCATATAGCCCAAAACATCGGCCGATTTGAATTTCGCCAGCTGCGTATAGCCCTGCAAACCCAGCACCATACCGACAAACAGCCCCGATACGGCGATAATCAGCACCGACAGCACGCCGGCGAAATACACTTGGCGGATACTCAGGCGCGGACGCAGAAAAGCCGTGCCTGAATGCGCCAGAATCTGCACAAAAAACAGGCAGACGCTGCCGAGCGAGCGGATAAAGTTCAGGACGGAAGCCCCGAGGTTGCGGATAAAGTTCATAGTGTTCGGTAGGCGGCGCGGCAGGTTGCGCCGAAATCAAAGCGCGTCAGGCGCGCGGTATCCATATTTCGGTTTTCAGACGGCCTTTATAGCGGAAAAGGCCGTCTGAAAAAGTTATCAAATGCAAAAAAATGCTTAACGTTCAGGAGCTTTGTTCAGCCACGATTCTCAAAATATCGGGTTTGAACGCATACGAAGCGGCAGGCAGGCTGCCGTCGTGCAGGGTCTGCACCAGCAAAATGGCGGTGCGGCCGAAGCGGTAATCCGTGATATACCATTCCATACCGCAGGCGTGCGCGGCCATACAGGCGGCGTGCAGCGGAATGGCGCGTCCGGCAAGCGGAAAATTGGCCGCCAGCCAGTCGTCGATTTCTTGGCGCAAATCATCCGGCTCTTCGTGGTCGGCGGTAAAGCAGACGATGTCCCAATGGTAAATCGGTTTCATCGGATACCCAGCGCCTCGGCCAAAGTATCTTGCGCCGGATAGCGGAACGCCACCGGCCCGTTCGGGCGGCCGTTGATAAACTGCTGGATCCACGGCGAATCCAGTTCGCGCATTTCAGACGGCGTACCGCTGAACAAAATCTGCCCGTCAGCCAGAAAAATCACTTGATCGACAATTTCCAGCGAACGTTCGATGTCGTGCGTAACCATCACGCTGGTGGAGCGTAGCGCGGAATTGACGCGGCGGATTAAGTGGGCAATCACGCCCAGCGAAATCGGGTCGAGGCCGGTAAACGGCTCGTCGTAAATCATCAATTCCGGGTCGAGCGCAATCGTCCGCGCCAAAGCCACGCGTCGCGCCATACCGCCCGACAATTCAGACGGCATCAGCTCTTCCACGCCGCGCAGGCCGACGGCGTTGAGTTTCAGCAAGACCAAATATCGGATAAGGTCTTCCGGCAAATCGGTCAGCTCGCGCATCGGAAAAGCGATGTTGTCGTACACCGACAAATCGGTAAACAGCGCGCCGTGCTGGAACAAAACGCCCATACGGCGGCGGTGTTCGTATAATTCCTGCGCGGAAAACGAGGCCAAATCGCGCCCGTCAATCAGCACTCGGCCGCTTTGCGGTTTCAGCTGGCCGGTAATCAGCCGCATCAATGTGGTTTTGCCGCTGCCCGAGCCGCCCATAACCGCCGCGAACACGCCTTGCTCGACGGTTAAGTCGATATTCTGCAAAACAGGGCGGCTGCCGTAGGAAAAGGCAACCTGTTTCATTTCGATAAAAGGCGTATTCATTCGGAGGATTCGCGGTTTGAAACTTTTTGATTTTAATCAGCTTTGATGTGCGCTGCAAATCCAGCGGCGTAAATTTGGCGCAAGAATGTTAAGTTTTATTTAAACGGCTGAATTTGCGCCGTTATTGGAATGTAGAAATGCAACA
>JAUNKU010000094.1:0-2707 GCA_030532645.1 Neisseria sp.
ACCGTCCAGCCCATACCGGCTTCCAGCGGACTGGTGTCGTCGTCCATATCGTTGCCGTACAGGTTCATACCGGCTTCCATACGCAGGGTATCACGTGCGCCAAGGCCGCAAGGCTGTACGCCGGCCGCTTGCAGGGCTTTGAAGAAGGCATCGGCTTCGGTAGCAGGCAAAATCACTTCTACGCCGTCTTCGCCGGTGTAGCCGGTACGGGCGACAAACCAGTCATTGCCCAAATCTGCGCCTTGGAAAACGGCCAGATTATTGACTACTTCGGCCCATTCCGGTTTTACGGTCAGCAGTTTTTCTACGGCTTTCGGGCCTTGTACGGCCAGCATACCGAGGTCGTAGCGCGGTGTCAGTGCGATGCCGAACTCTGCGCCGATTTTGGCAAATTGTGCGCTGTCTTTTTCGCGCGTTGCGCCGTTGGAAACGATGCGGTATTGGGTTTCGGCTTCGTTGGTGCGGTACACAATCAGATCGTCAATCACGCCGCCGTTGTCGTTCAGCATTGCGGAATACAGGGCTTTACCGACAAAGCCGAGCTTGGCGACATCGTTGGCAATCAGTTTGCGGAAGAAGGCTTTGGCTTGTTCGCCGGTTACATCAGTCACCAGCATATGGGATACGTCGAACATACCGGCATCGGTACGCACGGCTTCGTGTTCTTGGATTTGTGAACCGTAATGGATAGGCAGTTCCCAACCGGCAAAATCAATCAGCTTGCCGTTGGCATCTTGGTGGGCTTGGTGGAACGGGGTGGTTTTCAGGGTCATCTTCGAATTCTCCATAGGAAAGGGGCGGCGTTGCTTTTCACGCGACCCTATCTGTCCTTTGAACCTGAGATTTTCGGCGGCAAGGCCGTCTGAACAATGCAGATAACGGCTTGCGCGGTGTCTGAAATGCCGCATTGCGCGGCGGCTTGGTTTTCAGACGGCCTTTTCCCCTTCGGTGGGCGCTGCTGCGCCGCTCTCCAGATGTATCGAAACTTGAATTCAGTCCTTTTGCCTGAGCGATTTAAGGGTGGTCTGCGCCTTCGGCGGCCGCACGGCAGAACTTTGCTGCGGCGCTCTCCTGAATCCGCGCCGATTATGGCCTCAAAGCCGTTTTACTGCAAGCATTTCTTTACATCAGACCGAAAAGTTTCAGCCGATTACACAAGCAGCCTGTATTCCGTTTCACAATCGGGGCTTTTTTCATCATTTTATTTTAAAAATTTTCCTTTTTTGGCGTATTGTATGTTAAGCAGATTTACTTTATATTGCCCGAACTGCCTGTTTTCCGGCAGGCTGCACGACACGATAAGAAAAAAAGGAAACAGCTATGACACAAATCACACTGGACAAAACCGATTTGAAAATCCTGCAAGTGCTGCAAAGCAACGGACGGCTGACGAATGTGGAGCTGGCCGAGCGCGTTGCCCTGTCGCCCTCGCCTTGCTTGCGCCGTCTGAAACAGCTGGAAGATGCCGGCATTATCTGCCGTTATGCCGCGCTGCTGTCGCCCGTTGCCGTGAAACTGGGTTTGCAGGCCTTTATCCGCGTCTCCATCGACAAAGCCAGCGAGGCGCGCGAGCAGTTTTCCGAAGCGGTGCAAGGCTGGCCGGAAGTGTTGAGCTGTTTTGCGCTGACCGGCGAAACGGATTATCTGCTGCACACTTTTTTCCCTGATATGAACGCGTTTTCTACTTTTGTACTGGAAACGCTGCTCTCCCACCCCGGCGTTTTGGACGCAAAATCCAGCTTTGTTTTGAAAGAAATCAAAAATACCACCGCACTGCCTTTGAATCATTTATAAGGTATGCACTGCAACGGAAGGCCGTCTGAACGCGCAAGTTTCAGACGGCCTTTGATACCCAACCCGGGCAAAGCCGCTGCGCCATTCCCATTTTCCGCAAAAAGCTTTATGATTGCGAACCATTCTTAATTATCTCAAAGCTGCAATATGACACAGGCCGCCGACGTAAACACCGTTACCGAACATACCCGAATCTGGCTGGAAAAAGCCGTTATCGGGCTGAACCTCTGCCCGTTTGCCAAAGCGCCGTATGTCAAAAACCAAGTGCGGATTGCCGTCAGCAATGCCAAGCATTCGGACGGCTTTTTGGAAGACCTCGACCGCGAGCTGCAACTGCTGGCCGCCACTCCGGAAGCAGAAATCGAAACCACGCTTTTGGTGCATCCTACGCTGTTTGCCGATTTTCTCGATTTCAACGATATGCTCGATTTCGCCGATCAGGCCGTGTTGGACAACGGTTTGGAAGGCATTATCCAAATCGCGCCGTTCCACCCCGATTTCCGATTTGAAGGCACGGAAGCAGACGATATTACCAACCATACCAACCGTTCGCCCTACCCGACCCTGCATCTGATCCGCGAAGCCAGCATCGAACGGGCAGCACAAGCCTTTCCCGATGCCGAAGCAATTTTCGGCCGCAATATCGCGCTGTTAGAAGAAATGGGGCACGAAGGCTGGCAGGCCTTGGATATTCCCTGCCCGCACCTTAAAGGAAAAGCATAATGGCACGCCCGATATTCTGGCTCTTCGGCGCAATCGCTTTCTCCTTGGGCGTTATCGGCATTTTCCTGCCCGTGCTGCCGACCACGCCGTTTATCCTGCTGGCCGCCGCCTGCTGGGCAAAAGCCTCGCCGCGCTTCCATCAATGGCTGCTGAACCACCGCTATTTCGGCCCGATGGTGGCCGACTGGGA
>JAUNKU010000094.1:2807-7101 GCA_030532645.1 Neisseria sp.
ACTTCAAAGGCCGCCCACTACTTCAAACCGGAAAGGAAACACAATGCGCCTGAAATACGCTTTGATGCCCCTACTGTTTACCCCGCTCTCCGCTTTCGCGGCGATGCCCGACGGCGCGGAACTCAGCCTGCTGTGGGGCTTGCCCTTCGCACTGATTCTATTATCGATTGCCACGGGCCCCTTGTTCTTCTCCCATATCTGGCACCACCATTTCGGCAAAATTACGGCAATGTGGACTGCCCTCTTCCTGCTGCCGTTTATGGCGCTTTACGGCATCGGTGCCGGCTTCGGCACAGTAGTGCACGCGCTGGTAGAAGAATACATTCCGTTTATCCTGTTGCTGCTGGCGCTGTACACCGTATCCGGCGGCATTTTGGTGTGGGGCAACCTGCACGGCTCGCCGAAACTCAACACCGCCATTCTCGCCATCGGCACAGCTTTGGCCTCTGTGATGGGTACGACAGGCGCAGCGATGCTGATGATTCGTCCGCTGCTGAAAGCCAACGACAACCGCAAACACCGCGTACACGTTGTCGTATTCTTCATTTTCTTGGTTGCCAATATCGGCGGCGGTCTGACACCGCTGGGCGATCCGCCATTGTTCCTCGGCTTTTTGAAAGGCGTGGACTTTATGTGGACCGTCAGCCATATGATGGTGCCGGTTTTGCTGAGTACCGCCATTCTGCTGACTGTGTTCTACTTTATTGATTCGTATTTCTTTTCAAAAGAAGGCGAAGTGGTAGAAAAAGACAAAACACCCGACAGCAAATTGCAGATTTACGGCAAATGGAACTTCCTGCTCTTGGGCGGCGTAGTATCGGCCGTATTGATGTCCGGCATTTGGAAACCGGGCGTGGAGCTGGAAATCTTCGGCAGTCACTATGCCTTGCAAAACCTTGTACGCGATTTGATTTTGCTGGCGATTACCGTTGTTTCGCTGAAAATCACGCCGAAGCAGGTGCGTGCCGGTAACGAGTTCAACTGGGATCCGATTTTGGAAGTCGGCAAACTGTTCCTCGGCATTTTCATTACCATTTCGCCGGTGATTGCCATTCTGAAAGCAGGCGAAGCAGGCCATTTTGCCGGTTTGATTTCGCTGGTGCACAACGAAGCAGGCGAGCCGATTGAAGCGATGTATTTCTGGATGACCGGCCTGCTGTCGGCCTTCTTGGACAATGCGCCGACCTATCTCGTGTTCTTCAATATGGCAGGCGGCAACGCAGCCGAATTGATGACCGGCCCGCTGTTCCACACTCTGCTGGCCATCTCGATGGGTTCGGTATTTATGGGCGCATTGAGCTACATCGGTAACGCGCCAAACTTTATGGTTAAAGCCATCGCCGAGCAACGCGGCGTAGAAATGCCGAGCTTCTTCGGCTATATGACTTGGTCGTTCGGCATTCTCGTACCGTTGTTCTTGGTACACACGCTGATTTTCTTCGTGTGGCAGCTGTTCTAAATCCGAACATTCAATACATCAAGGCCGTCTGAAAACCCGATTTCCAGACGGCCTTTCTTGATTTATTTTGCCAATGCAGCCATACCCGTCATATTCAGGCTTGCCCCGAGCTCCATTCGAAACAAACCGCCCCAAAGCAGCTTTTCAGACGGCCTGCAACACATCTTCCTACTTCTCCAAACCCGTCCAATGCAGCCCGAGGCTCACCAAAAACACCAGCACACCCGATACGGTTTGCACGGTGAACGAGTCCGACACACCGGCAAAACCGTACGCCAGCATTCCCCAAAGTATGCTGAAACCGAGTGAAAAAATCAGCGCCGGCCGGCGGATATGAACCAACACCAGCAAAACCGATAACAGACCACAGCCGAGTTGCCACGATTTTCTGCTGATGCCGACCAGCAAAGCCAACAAAAAGACTTCCAACAAAATCATCGTGCTTTTGTTCCGTTTGAAACGCACGCCCGTCAGCACTTTTCCGATGCGCTTTCCTTCCATTACTTTTCCCCAAACACATTTGCACCCGCCGATTATGCCGTCTGAAATCCCGAGCGGGCAAACCGCAGCAAGCGCTTCTCATTCAAAAAAATGCCGTTCTTGCCTATAATCCGCCCTTTTGCCCGGCCGGATTCTGATTATGGACGAACTGTATCTGCCCTCCGAAAAACTGATTATCTACACGCTGGATATGGTCGGCACATTTGCCTGCGCGGTCGCGGCAACCGTACTGGCCAAGCGTTTGCGGATGGATATTTTCGGCGCACTGCTGTTGTCGTTTGTCGGCGCAGTCGGCGGCGGCACGCTGCGCGATGTGCTGCTTGACCGGCACCCCGTGTTCTGGCTGCACGATTTGAACTACTGCTATCTGATTGTCGCCACCTCGCTGACGGTTCAAGTGTTTTACCACCAATTCGAACGCTTCGACAAAATTATGCGCTGGTTTGACGCGCTCGGCTTGGCGGCATTTACCGTCATCGGCATCGAAGCGGCGATTTCGAAAAATATGGACGTACCCGTCATTATGATGATGGGCATTATGACCGCCGTTGCAGGCGGCATTATGCGCGATGTGGTCGGCCGCCAGCTGCCGCTTTTGATGCACAAAGAAATCTACATTACCGCCGCGTTCGCCGGCAGCCTGTTTTATCTGGCACTGCTGCACGCAGGCGTATCGCTTTGGGTGCGCGACGTTGCCACCCTGCTGCTGATTTTCGCCCTGCGGATGCTGGCGGTGTACCGCAAATGGAATCTGCCGGACATTACGCTGCCGGCCAAATAAACCGCCCTCCCGTTTTTCAGACGGCCTCCATACCGTAAGGCCGTCTGAAAACAAAGCGACAACGGGCTTGAAACGGCCGTCCTGCTTTTTTCAGACTTTCCCGCCGTTCCGGAACACGCAGCGGCAGAGCGCTGTTTTTCCGCCTTAAATCCGCCGAAAACTGCTATAATCGCCGATTATTTTTCTTCATTTTTCAAAATCAAAGCAACCGCTATGCAAGAACATTACCAACCCTCCGCCATCGAGCCTGCCGCCCAGAAAAAATGGGCAGACGCACGCTTGTTCAACGTGACCGAAGACACTTCCAAACCGAAATACTACTGCCTCTCGATGTTTCCCTATCCGAGCGGCAAACTGCATATGGGCCACGTCCGCAACTACACCATCGGCGACGTACGCAGCCGCTTCAAACTGCTGAACGGCTTCAATGTTTTGCAGCCGATGGGTTGGGACGCTTTCGGTATGCCTGCCGAAAACGCCGCCATCGACCGCAAAGTCGCACCGGCCAAATGGACGTATGAAAACATCGCCTATATGCGCGAGCAGCTCAAAAGCCTCGGCTTCGCGCTGGATTGGGAACGCGAGCTGGCAACCTGTACACCCGAGTATTACCGCTGGGAACAGCTTTTGTTTACTAAGCTGTTTGAAAAAGGCGTGATTTACCGCAAAAACGGTACGGTAAACTGGGATCCGGTCGATAACACCGTATTGGCGAACGAGCAGGTAATTGACGGCCGCGGCTGGCGTTCCGGCGCGTTGGTTGAAAAGCGCGAAATCCCGATGTACTACTTCAAAATCACCGATTACGCCGAGCAGCTTTTGGCCGACTTGGACGGCTTGGACTGGCCGGAGCAGGTAAAAACCATGCAGCGCAACTGGATCGGCAAATCGCGCGGTATGACCGTGCGCTTCGCCGTAGCGGATAACAGCAAAGCCGGTTTGGAAGGCAATTATGCCGACTTCCTGCAAGTCTATACCACCCGTCCCGACACGTTGATGGGCGCAACTTATGTAGCCGTTGCCGCCGAGCATCCGCTGGCAACCGCCGCCGCGCTCGACAAACCCGAGCTGCAAGCCTTTATCGCCGAATGCAAAGCCGGTTCGGTTGCCGAAGCGGATATGGCGACAATGGAGAAAAAAGGCGTGCCGACCGGCCGCTATGTCATCAATCCGCTCAACGGCGAACAGCTGGAAGTGTGGATTGCCAACTATGTTTTGTGGGGCTACGGTGACGGCGCCGTAATGGCCGTTCCGGGACACGACGAGCGCGATTTCGAGTTTGCCTCCAAATTCAATCTGCCGATCAAACAAGTGGTGCAAACCACTTTGGACCTGCCGGCCTACGATGCCACAGAATGGCAGGAATGGTACGGCAGCAAAGAAAACACCGTTTTGGTGAACAGCGGCGCATTCGACGGTATGGATTTTCAGACGGCCTTTGATGCCGTGGGCGCACGTTTGCAGGAATTGAATGCCGGCGAGCCGAAAACGCAATACCGCCTGCGCGACTGGGGCATTTCGCGCCAACGCTACTGGGGCTGCCCGATTCCGAT
>JAUNKU010000095.1:0-1712 GCA_030532645.1 Neisseria sp.
ACTTGCCGCCCAATTCCGCCAGCCAATCGCGCGGTTTCAGATAATCTGCCAAACGTGCTTCCGCCGAACCGGCTTCGGGTTCGTAAGCATACTCAAAACGCACCAGCGGCGGCATAGACATCAGAATGCTTTCGGTACGGCCGCCGCTTTGCAGACCGAAGTGCGTGCCCCGATCCCAAACGAGGTTGAACTCGACATAGCGGCCGCGGCGGTAGAGCTGGAATTGGCGTTCGCACTCGCCGTACGGCGTGTTTTTGCGTTTGGCGACAATCGGCACGTAGGCGACGGTATAGCTTTCGGCGGTTTGGCGGATAAAGTCCAAACAGGTATCGAAATCCCAGCGGTTCAGATCGTCGAAAAACAGGCCGCCGACGCCGCGTGCTTCGTTGCGGTGTTTCAGGAAAAAGTAGTCGTCGCACCATTTTTTGTATTCGTCATACACGCCTTCGCCGAAGCGCGCGCATTGCGCCTGTGCGGTTTGATGCCAGTGCAGTACATCTTCGTCAAACGGATAAAACGGCGTTAAATCGAAGCCGCCGCCGAACCACCAAACCGGTGCCTGCCCTTCGGGATAAGCGGCGAAAAAGCGGATATTGGCGTGGCTGGTCGGCACATAGGGATTGCGCGGATGAATCACCAGCGATACGCCGGCGGCTTCAAACGGCGCACCGGCCAACTCGGGACGGTGTGCGGTGGCCGAAGCCGGCATTGCCGCGCCTTTGACGTGCGAAAAATTCACGCCGGCCTGCTCGAATACTTCGCCCTGCTTCAATACGCGGCTTTGGCCTGTACCGAGTTTGCTCTGCCAATTATCCGGCACAAAACGCGCGCCGTTTTCTTCGGCTTCCAAAGCGGCGCAGATATTATCCTGCGCGGTTTGCAGAACGTTTAAAACGCTTTGAATATCCATTGTTTTTTCCTGATGTATGGTTAAGGCCGTCTGAAAACCTGATATGCCGGCTTTTCAGACGGCCTCACGCTGTTTAGGCCAAGCCTTTTTTCGCCAAATAGCTTTCGTAATCGCCCAGATAATGTTCGTAGCCGCCTTTGCCGTCCAATTCAATGATTTGGGTGGCCAGCGAGGAAACGAATTGACGGTCGTGCGATACGAAAATCAACGTGCCTTTGTATTTTTCCAATGCCATATTCAGCGATTCGATGCTTTCCATATCCATATGGTTGGTCGGCTCGTCCATAATCAGCACATTCGGTTTCAAAAGCAGCAGTTTGCCGTAAAGCATACGGCCTTTTTCGCCGCCGGAAAGCACTTTCACTTGCTTGACGACATCGTTGCTGCCGAACAGCAGACGGCCGAGTGTGCCGCGGATAACCTGTTCGTCGTCGCCTTCCTGCCCCCATTGGCGCATCCATTCGGTCAAGTCCATCGCTACATCAAAATCGTTTTCGTGATCTTGCGGATAATAGCCGATGGTGGCTTTTTCCGCCCATTTGATGCTGCCTGCATCGGGCGTAACGCCGTCTGAAAGCTGTGCGTCAAACGCTCCGGCCAACAGTTTCAGCAAAGTGGATTTACCTGCGCCGTTCGGGCCGATAACGGCCAAACGCTCGCCGGCTTCCAAGATGAAGCCTAGCTTCTCAAACAGCAGATTTTCAAAGGATTTTTTCAAGCCGTCCACTTCCACTGCTTGGCGGTGCAGCTTGGATTTTTCGTCCATCTCAAAGCGGATATACGGGTTTTGGCGCGTAGAAGG
>JAUNKU010000095.1:1812-7082 GCA_030532645.1 Neisseria sp.
GAATCGTATTGGTTCAGCACGCCTTCCAACCAGCGGATGGTGTTGATGTCCAAGTTATTGGTCGGCTCGTCGAGCAGCAGCACATCAGGTTTGGAGAACAAAGCCTGCGCCAGCAACACGCGCAGTTTGAAACCGGGCGCAACTTCGGCCATTGTTGCATTATGCAGCGCCTCTTCAATGCCCACGCCGCTCAACAGCTCGGCCGCACGCGCTTCCGCCGTGTAGCCGTCGTATTCGGCAAACTTCGCTTCCAATTCGGCCGCACGCATATAATCGTCTTCGGTGGCTTCCAAGTTGGCATAAATCGCATCGCGCTCGGTCATCGCCGCCCACATTTCAGTATGCCCCATCATTACCACGTCCAGCACGCGCATATCTTCGTAGGCAAACTGATCCTGTTTCAGTTTGCCCAAACGCACGCCGTGTTCGATAGCGACTTCGCCCGAAGTCTGCTCCAAATCGCCGCCGAGGATTTTCATAAAGGTGGACTTGCCCGAACCGTTCGCACCGATCAGGCCGTAACGGTTGCCCTCACCGAACTTGACGGATACGTTTTCAAACAGCGGCTTCGCGCCGAACTGCATAGTAATGCCGTTGGTGGAAATCATTCTTCAATCTCTTCTAAAAATACGGAAAATCAATCATCAAAATCTTGCAATGATAGCATAAAAACCAAGCCGCCGCCGCGCCTGTCTTGCGGATTTCACCGTTACGGCCGTCTGAAAAACGGCAATTCTGCACACCTGCCCAAGCGTCCGGCCACCTTCTGCTTATACCGCAATCACTCGGCAGCTTCTGTCCGCCGTCTGCTCCGCCAAACAAAAATTTTATCCGAACACGCCTTTTCAGACGGCCTTCCCCTATAATCCGTCTTTATTTATCCGATTTTCTGCCGATGGAAACCGAAAAACTCTACTACGCCGCCGTGGTTTTAATCAGCGCCGTTTCTATCCTGCTCTCGCCGTTTTTTTATATGAAAATGGCAGGCGGCAGCCGCAAAGTGCCGCGACCGAAACCGACTGCCAAAAGTTGGCGCATCATTGCCGCCGGCAATCTGCTGGCCGCCGCCGGACTATTTGCCGTGTGGTATTTCTGGCTGCGCTGAACGAAAGGAAAACCGATGAAAACCGCCCTGCTGTTTACCGCTCTTGCCTTTACCCTGCCTGCACAAGCCGATACGGTCAAACGCTGCACCGGCAAACACCACGCCGTTTATACCGATGCGCCCGACAGCGCCTGCCCGAACGCTGATTTGTCGGACGCTCCGGTTTTATCGCTGAACAGGCCGTCTGAAAAAAACGAACCCAAAGCCAAATCCAAACGCGGCAAACAGGCTGAAAAACAAGAAGGCAAAAAAACAGAAAAAACCGCAGAAAAAGCACGCCTGAAAGCCGAACGCGAACAAGCAAAGGCTTTGAAAAAGGCGGAGAAAAAATGGCAGAATGCCGAAGCAGCTTTGGAACGCGGCAAAGCGATGCGCAAAGGCGGTGAGAAAAATTTCGCCCGCTACCGCGAACGTGTACGCGGTTTAGAAGAAAAAGCCGCACAAGCAAAGCAAGAATTTGAAGCCTTGCAGAAGCAGTGAGAAGCATTTGACTGTACCGATGCTGCTAACTCCCCCAACCGCCGTCATACTCGGGCTTGACCCGAGTATCTCCCCCGCTTGCTTTACTGAAAATCCGAATGAGGAAATGATCAAGTAAAACCCGAGCACAACGAAACTTGTTAAGCCAGCACCAAGAAATACTGAAATATTTAAAACTGAAACGCTTTTCCAAATGTAAAACACGAAAAGGCCGTCTGAAAACACGCATTTTCAGACGGCCTTTTGCCGGTAAAAACAATCAAAAAATCAAATATATTCCACCGCAACAATATCGTATTCGCGCACGCCGCCGGGAGCCTGAACTTCGGCAACATCGCCCTCTTCTTTGCCGATTAAGGCACGGGCAATCGGCGAACCGATGGAGATTTTGTTGTCTTTCAAATCGGCTTCGTCTTCGCCGACGATTTGATAACGCACCTGCTCTTCGGTTTCCAAATCTTCCAGCGTAACGGTTGCGCCGAACACAACTTTGCCGTCGGCGTGGATTTCCGCAGGGTTGATGATGTGGGCGATAGACAGCTTATGCTCCACTTCGGAAATGCGGCCTTCGATAAAGCCCTGACGCTCTTTGGCGGCTTCGTATTCGGCATTTTCCGACAAATCGCCGTGCGAACGGGCCTCGGCGATGGCGGCAATCACTTCCGGACGGGCAACGCTTTTGAGCTGTTGCAATTCTTCTTTCAGCATTTCTGCGCCGCGCAGGGTAAGCGGGATTTTCTGCATTCGTATTCCTTTTGGCTTCCCGAATTCGGGAAACGGTTTTCTCAATGAAAATTCAAATAAAAATTCAAGCCGCCCGATAACGGCGGCTTGTCGCTGTATTGTGTTGCGCCCTGAAAAGCGCGTTCAGACGGCATTGTATCAAAACCGCCTGATTGTGCAATCCCCGAACGGCAAAGCCGTCTGAAAACCGCCACCTGTGCCGTGCAAAATAGCATTGTTGCAGCCGTTCTGCCTGATTTTCAGACGGCCTCGGCGCAAACGGTTTGATTAAAACGGAATATCGTCGTCGATATCTTCCACCGGCTGAACCGGCGCGGCAGGTGCTTGACGGCGCGGCGCGGCAGGCGGTTCGTTGTTGTAGGCCGGTGCGGTTTGCGCTTGATAGCCGCTGCTTTGATAGCCGCTTTGCGGCTGGTATTGCTGCTGCGGCGCGGCTTGGTAGCCGCCCTCTTCATACGGTGCGCCGCCGCTTTGCTGGCGGCCGCCGAGCATTTTCATTTCATTGCCGATGATGTCGTATGCCGTGCGCTCGATGCCGTCTTTGCCGGTGTATTTGCGGCTTTGGATTTTGCCTTCGATATACACTTGGCTGCCTTTGCGCAGGTATTGTCCGGCCACTTCGGCCAAACGACGGTAGAGCGTAATGTTGTGCCACTCGGTGCGGTCGACTTTTTGGCCGGTTTGGCGGTCGTTCCAGCTTTCGCTGGTGGCGATGGAAAAGTTGCACACGGGATCGCCGTTGGGCATATAGCGGACTTCGGGATCGCGGCCCAAATTGCCGATTAAGATAACTTTGTTCAATGACATTTATTCTGCTCCTGAAATAATTTTTGCGGCGGCGGCTTCATCGAAGCCTTTTTGCAGGGCTTTGACGAATACGGTTGCGCCGTCTGCGCTGAATGCAATCTGTTCCACGCCGTCGAGTGCGCTGAGGGCGGAGTGTAATTCTTCCTGCCTGCCCTGCCAAGTTTTTCCGATGCCCCAAGCAAGGTTTTTCACCGGCTTCGGCGCAGGCGTTTTCACTGCAATCAGCAGCCACAGCAAGGTTAAGGCCGCAACAAAACCGAACACCGCGCCGAATCCTGCGTGTTGCAGCAAACGGCCGCCGACCACGCCGCCGGTAAACAGGCCGACCGACTGCAAGGTGTTGTAAACCCCCATCGCCGTACCTTTCAACTTGGCCGGTGCGATTTTCGACACCATCGACGGCAGGCTGGCTTCGATAATATTGAAACCGATAAAGTACACAATCAAACCGGCGGCAATCGGCCACAGGTTTTCATAACCGGCCGCCAACACGGCCACCGCTGCCAAAATCAGCGCAATACCGCCGACAAACACGGCTTTCAGCTTGTTGCGCGTTTCGCCGACAATAATCGCAGGCACCATCAGCACCAAGCCGGCCAAAGTGGCCGGAAGATACACTTTCCAATGTTCGGCCTTATCCAAACCCAAATCAATCAAGGCAAACGGCAGCGAAGTAAACAGCGCCATCATACCGCAGTGCAGCACGAAAATACCGAAATTCAAGCTCATCAGGCGGCGGTCTTTAAACACTTCGCCGAACTTCGCCGTTTGCGCCTGCGCGTCTTCGTGCAGCTTCGACTGCTGCGGATCCGGCGTACGGAAAGCAATCAAAGCGATGCTCAACAAAGTCAGCAGGCCGGTCAGCAGAAACAGGCCTTTTACGCCGATCCAACCGCTCAATACGGGCGACAGCACCAAGCTGACGGAAAAGGTTAAGCCGATGCTCAAACCAATCATTGCCATCGAGCGCGTACGCACTTCGTCGCGCGTCAAATCGGCCAGCAAGGCCGTTACCGCCGCGCTGACCGCGCCTGCACCCTGCAATGCGCGCGCCGCCACCAGCATTTCCAGCGAGTTGGCCGAAGCCGCCAAAAAACTGCCTGCGGCAAACACAACCAAGCCGGCGTAAATCACTTTTTTGCGGCCGAAACGGTCGGAAGCCATTCCCAACGGCAGTTGCAGCAGGGCTTGGGTCAGGCCGTAAATACCCATCGCCAAACCGGCCAGCGCACGGTTGTCTTCCGCTCCGGGCAGGCTCGCGGCATACACCGCCAGCACGGGCAGTACCAAAAACATTCCGAGCATCCGCAGCGCGTAAACGCCTGCCAATGTGGTACTTGCGCGCCACTCTTCGGGCAGCATTTGGGTTTGATGTTTGCTCTTCCGTGCCATATCGCTTTGCTCTGAACGGGTTGTAAAGCGTGAAACGGTTTTGGGGCCGTCTGAAAAACCGCTTCAACGAAGTTAAAAAAACGGCAGATTATACCGCGTTTGCCTGCCGCCGTTCGACTATCGGACATTTTTTTGTGATAACACAAAAATGCAGGCCGTCTGAAAACGGAGCATCAGCAGCGTTTTCAGACGGCCTTACAAAGCCTGCTTTTACCCGTCAGCCGTTTCTGCTGCGGTAGAAGCGGCTGTTAAAATAAGCCTGTGAGCCTTCGCGCAGCAACACCAGCGACACCGCTGCCAACGGCAAACCGGCCAGCATACCGACAAAACCGAGCAGTTGGCCGAACGCCATCAGCGAGAAAATCACCCAAAACGGCGACAGGCCGATGCGGTCGCCGACAATTTTCGGCGTAACGACAAAACTTTCCAAAAGCTGGCCGATGCCGAATACCGCCCACACCCACACCCAATCGTGCCAAGACGGAAATTGCAGCATCGCTGCGATAGTGGCCAGGAGCAGGCCGGTAAATGCGCCGAGATACGGAATAAACACCAGCAAACCGGCAATCATACCGATGGCAAAACCGGAATCCAGCCGCACCAGCATCAGCCCCACGCCGTAAAACAGCCCCATAATCAGCATCACCATCAGCTGGCCGCGCAGAAATTCGCTCAAAACTTCATCAATTTCCGTGCTGATGCGGACATAAGTATCCACAAAACGGCGCGGAATCATTTTGCG
>JAUNKU010000096.1 GCA_030532645.1 Neisseria sp.
TACGACCTGCCGCCACATTCACGATTTGGCGTTTGTTCGTGCCGTTGCCCACAGACACCACAGAAGTTGGCTGGTTACCCGCAAAGCCGCTGTAAGTCAATGCACTGCTGCCCGTGCCAACGGTTGCGGTGTTGGTTGGATTTGCCGCGGCAGTTTCAGAGCGGTAACCCAATGCCACACTACCACTGTGCGTTGCTTGTGCGTGCGAACCCAAAGCAGTGGTATTTGTTTCAAGAGCCTTCGCCCCATTACCGAAAGCATTTGCGTCGGTTTTAGATGCATTTGCACCATTACCCACTGCGGTTGACCAGCCGCCTGTAGATTGAGCACCATCACCCACCGCAGTTGAATGACCGCCTGTAGAGTTGGCTTCATTACCCAAGGCTACCGAGTTGCCCGCAGTTGCGTTGGCTTGACGACCAATCGCAACATCGCGTGAGCCGCTTGCTGTAGCCGCTTCACCCAATGCAACCGTTGATGGACCCGTTGCATTGGCTTGATAACCAGCTGCCAATGACGCAACGCCGCCTGCCGTTGTTTCTGTACCAAATGCAGAGCTGTTACCGCCTTTAGCAACCGATGATTTACCGACTGCAGTATCGCCGTCTTTTACTGTTGCTGCGTCCAAACCCAATGCCACAGAGCCTGTGCCATTTGCGGTTGCATTATTTGCACCGGCAAATGAGCCTACACCGTTCGCAGTTGATGCCACACCTACAGCAGTTGATGCTGTTTCATTAGCTAACGCACCGTGACCAAATGCACTGGCCTGTTCTTTTGCAGCCGTTGCATTCGCACCAATCGCCGTAGTCCACTCTTTCAATGCTTGAGCATTATAACCGGTCGAAGTTGCCTCAAGAGCCAAAGCCTTCGCACCGCGACCTACTGCGGTTGTTTTGTTTTCTTTCGCCTCAGAGTGTGCACCCAATGCGGTTGCATCCTGATGAGTCGCAACTGCCTCGTTACCAAATGCAGAGGCATCAGCTTTCAATGCTTGAGCTTCATTGCCTACAGCCGTTGACCAGCTGCCCACTGCTTGTGCACCGGGACCAACCGCTACGTCTTTGTTTTGGCCTGCCGTACTCGCATTACCCACAGCAACAGCATCTGCGCCGCTTGATGTTGAATTTTGACCGATGGCAATACCGCCCTGTGCAGCATCTGTAACATGAGCACGCACACCGCTTGCGATACCATATAGAGCGTGAGCGTGAGCTTCGTGACCGGTTACCACAACGCCAGCAGCAGTCGAGCCGGAATTTTGACCGATGATCACCGAGTGCGTTGCGGCTTCTGTACCGTTCGCCGAGTTACCGATAGCAACAGTTTGACGCCCTGGAGCTTTGGCGTTCACACCGACTGCAACTGAGTAGCCATTAAACTCACCTATTTTCTGTTTACCTGCCGCAGCACCATCACCCAAAGCAACCGATGCATCTGCCGAGTAGCTGTCTTGACCAATCGCAATAGACTTAGCTGTTGTAGTGGCATTTGGACCAAACACCAACTCCCAATGCTGTCCTTCCATACCTGACACGCCGTTCATGGCGGTTTTATATCCCGTTGAGTCAGTACCAGTGGTTAAAGCAGCAGAGGCTTCGGTAGCTGCCATCAAAGAAACAGCCGATACAACAGCGGCTGCAACCGATTTGGTTTTGCCTTTGGCCGGTTGTAATTCGGAAACGGCCACCCAAGTTTGGGTAACGTTATTCCAAATCACGCGGAAAATTTTATTCATTTAAAAATTCGTCCCAAATGATTTAATTGTACAAAAAGCAGCCTAGGTTTTCTTTTTCCCGGCTGCGGTATTAAGTTTATTCCGATGCCGATCTGACACTATCAGACATAGAACAATTCGCTATTATAAAATTTCTTCCGGTAAAAAACCTTTACATTTCCGTATCCTATTCTTCCCGCTCCTGAGAAAAACCGCCTTAACACGCTAAAACCTTGTTAATCCTTTAGGGAAGCAGTCAGCAGAAAAAAAAAATTGATAATATTTAACTCAACTTTACAAAACAGCCCTTGTTTGTTTAAAATTATTCTTTTTTGCTGGAATAAAACAGCAATCTTCTGAAATTCCTTTGTAATTCTTTTGTTTAGGCAAGTTCTTTTTTATTTATTTCTGAATATTTTTTGAGAAGCGTTTTTTATTTGATTTGAATCAAATTTTTTTAACTTGGTTTTCTGCCCGTTTCTGCCGCTCTTGCTGTGCAAAAGGCCGTCTGAAAATTCCTTATCCGGTATTGTTCAGACGGCCTGAAAAGTAAAATAAAGATTGATTTCAAATGATATTTAAATCTGCTTTTTTGCGCCAAATGCGCGGTTCTGCGGTTGGAAAGTTTTCCCGAATCAGGGCAAGCCGTCCTGCCGGTTCACTTAAAGAGAGAAAAAAGGATTTGCGGAAATCAACCGGCAACTGCTTTGCCCGTAGATTGTATATTCCGCTCTTCTTTCTCAAGGCAGGGAAATGCGGAAAAGGCCGTCTGAAAACGGGCTTTCTTCGGAAAGCTTTGTTTTCAGACGGCCTTTTGCGTTGGCTTCAATCCAATCAGGAGGTCAGTTTTTCTGCGCCGCCCAAGTATGGGCGCAGGGCAAGGGGAATGTAGATGCTGCCGTCTGCCTGCTGGTGGTTTTCCAATACGGCTACTAAGGCGCGGCCTACGGCGAGGCCGGAGCCGTTGAGGGTGTGTACCAAGCGGTTTTTGCCGTTTTCGTCTTTGAAACGGGCTTTCATCCGGCGGGCTTGGAAGTCTTCGCAGTTGGAGCAGCTGGAAATTTCGCGGTAGGTGTTTTGTGCGGGCACCCATACTTCCAAATCATAGGTTTTGCTTGCGCCGAAGCCCATATCGCCGGTGCAGAGGGTAATCACGCGGTAAGGCAGCTCCAAGCCTTTGAGAATGTTTTCGGCGTGGCCGACCATTTCTTCCAATGCATCGTATGAGGTTTCGGGATTGACGATTTGCACCATTTCGACTTTGTCGAATTGGTGTTGGCGGATCAGGCCGCGTACGTCTTTGCCGTGCGAACCGGCTTCGGAACGGAAGCAGGGAGAATGGGCGGTAAGTTTCAGGGGCAGTTTTTCAGACGGCGTGATGCTGTCGGCCACAGTATTGGTAAGCGGCACTTCGGCGGTCGGAATCAGGTATTGGGTGGTTTTGGTTTCATCGCCGCCGCGCGTTACGTGGAACAGGTCTTCGCCGAATTTGGGCAGCTGGCCGGTACCGAACAGTGCGGTATCATTGACGATATAAGGTGTGTAGCATTCGGTGTAGCCGTGCTGCTGGGTGTGCATATCCAGCATAAATTGCGCCAAAGCGCGGTGCAGGCGGGCAACCGGGCCTTTCATCAGGGTAAAGCGCGAGCCGGAAAGCTGTGCGCCGCCGTTGAAGTCCAAGCCCAAAGGTGCGCCTAAATCAACGTGGTCTTTAATTTCGAAATCGAATACGCGCGGCTCGCCGACGCGGCGTACTTCGACATTGTCGTTTTCGTCTTTACCCGGCGGCACGCTTTCGTGCGGCAGGTTCGGAATGCTCATCAGCCAGTCGTCCAGCTCGCGCTGCACGGCTTCCAGCTCGGCAGCGGCGGCTTCCAAATCGGTTTTAATCCGTGCCACTTCGTCCATCGCGGCTTGCGCTTCTTCGTGTTTGCCCTGGCCTTTCAGCGCGCCGATCTGCTTGGAAATACTGTTACGCGCGGCTTGCAGTTCTTCGGTTTTTACTTGAACTGCTTTGCGCGCTTCTTCCAAGCGGTTGAAACGTTCGGTATCAAAAACATAGCCGCGAGCCGCCAAACGCGCCGCTACGGCGGCGGTGTCGTTACGCAGGATTTGGATGTCTAACATAATCGCATTCCGTTAATAATCGTCAAAAATAACGTGTATTTTAGCAAATTTCCGCCGTTTTAGGCAGCAAAAGGCCGTCTGAAAAACGGAATGTTCAGACGGCCTTTCCGTTATTTCTGCCCTGCTCCTGAAAGTTCAAAAATAACACGGCCGCCCTGCGCGCGCCCTGTTAAAAAGAATAGATTATTTGGGAAAAGGTGCGCGGCGGCTTACGGCAACTGCGTTCTTTTCTGCCGGAGAAGGATAACGGATTGCCGGCGCAAACATTTTTCCGCTGAAAATCGGCTCAAAGCCTTGCATTTCCTCAAAATCACGCTATAATCCGCTTTTTTCATTGGCGGGTCTCCTCACATGGCGATTCGGAACAACGGGTCAGGGGCGGAAGCCAGCAGCCCACTCCGGAAAACCAGTGCTGAGGGTCAGGCTCGCCGCCTTATTTTAAAAGGCCGTTTGGAAAGTAATTGCTTTTCAGACGGCCTTTTTTCTGCTGAATATTTCTGCGGCGCAAGCCGCTTTCCCCTATTCCTTGCAGTTTTTTCTCTCAAAATACTCGAGCCGTCTGCATTTGTTTCCGCCTTTCCATTTTCAGACGGCCATAAAAAACAGCCGGAATATTCCGGCTGTTTGTCGATAAAAACGCAAAGCAGATTAACGTTTTACCTGTTTGTCGTAATAATGCTCAACCATACCTTTCAGCTTTTGGCTGGCGTGGAAAGTGACCACGCGGCGGGCGGAAATCGGCACTTCGTCGCCGGTTTTCGGGTTACGGCCGGGGCGTTGCGGTTTGTCGCGCAGCTGGAAGTTGCCGAAGCCGGAAATTTTGATTTCTTCGCCGCTTGCCAAGGTGGTGCGGATTTCTTCGAAAAACAGTTCTACGATTTCTTTTGCGTCGTTTTTGCCAACGCTGCTGACTTTCTCAACGAGAATGTCGGCCAATTCTGCTTTGGTCAGAGTCATTGTGAAAACCTTTAAATTCTGATAAGGGCGTGATTTTACCGTTTTTTATATAAAATTCAAGTGAATATCGCACTTTTTTATTTAAGCGCGAAGTTGTGCGCCTACGCCGGCAGCGGCGGCAATAAATTGCGCCACCAAAGGCTCGACCACTTCGTCGGTCAGTGTATTTTCATCGTCTTGCAAGATGATTTTCACAGCCAAGCTCTTGCTGTTTTCCGGCAGGCCTGCGCCGCGGTACACGTCAAACACGGTGATTTCGCGCACCAATTTGCTCTTCACGCCTGAAAGCGCGTTTTGCAAATCGTCGTGGCTGGTGCTTTCCGGCACAACGAAGGCCAAATCGCGGCGCACGGGCTGGAATTTGGAAACGGGCTGATAGCCTACTTTTTCCGTAGCGCAAACGGCGGCCATATCCAATTCAAACAACAGCGGCGCTTGCGGCAAATCGTATTTTTGCAGCCATTTCGGGTGCAGTTCGCCGATAAAGCCGACTGTTTCGCCGTCCAGCACGATTTCGGCGGTACGACCGGGGTGCAGCGCAGGATGTTCGGCTTTCACAAAGGAAACGGCTTTGCCTTTCAGCAAGGCTTCCACATCGGCTTTGATGTCGTAAAAATCGGCTTGGCGCGTTTTCTCGCCCCATTGCTCAGGCATCGCAGCACCGTACCACAAACCGCCGATGCGTTCGTTTTGCTCAAACGAGCCGTCTTCGCGTTTTTTGAACACTCGGGCGATTTCAAATACGCGCACACGGTTTTGCTTGCGGTTCAGATTGTTTTGCAGAATTTCCACCAAGCCGCCGATTAAGGTCGAACGCATTACGCTGTACTGCGCGGCCAACGGATTTTGCAGACGGATCGGATTGCTGTTTGTCGCAAAATCCTGCTCCCAAGTTTCGTCCACAAACGCATAGCTGACGGCTTCTTGATAACCGCGCGCCGCCATTTGGGCATATACGGCAAAACGCGGACGGCGGTTTTCCGGCAAAGGCAGCATTTTCAGACGGCCTGCTGTGCGGTCGTCCGGAATGTTTTCATAGCCGTACACGCGGCCGATTTCTTCAATCAAATCTTCTTCGATTTCAATATCGTAGCGGAAGCTCGGCGAGGTAACTTCAAAACCTCCGGCTGTTTTTTGCGGCTGCAAGCCCAAGTCGGCCAAGATTTTTTCGATACGCGCTTCATCAACCGCTACGCCCAATACTTTTGCTACGCGGTCGGTACGCACGGCCACTTTGCTGCGCTGCGGCAGATTGCCTGCGGCTTCCACGATTTCGCCTGCTTGGCCGCCGCAAATCTGCAAAACCAGCTCGGTTGCACGTTCCACCGCGTCACGCGCCAATTCGAAATCTACGCCGCGCTCGAAACGGAAAGACGAATCGGAACCGAAGCCGTATTGGCGCGATTTGCCGGCGATGATTTCCGGTGCGAACCAAGCGGCTTCCAATACGATGTTTTTCGTATCGTCCGATACCGCACTGGCTTCGCCGCCCATCAAACCGGCCATACTCAATGCGCCTTTTTCATCGGCAATCACCAAAGTATTATCGGCCAATGTAACGGTTTTTTCGTTCAAACAAACCAGCTCTTCGCCGTTTTCGGCGCGGCGGACAATAATGCTGCCGCTGATTTTATCGGCATCAAAAACGTGCATCGGCTGGCCGAGTTCCAGCATCACATAGTTGCCGATATCCACCAAAGCGGAAATACTGCGGATACCGCTGCGCGCCAAGCGCTGTTTCATCCAATCGGGCGCAGCCGCTCGGGCATTTACATTTTCAATCACACGGCTCAAAAAACGGCCGCAGTCGGCAGGCGCATCAATGCGCGCAGGCTGGGTTTTGCCACTCGTTACCGAGGCCGTCTGAATTTCAACAGGCGTGAACGGGCATTGGGTCAGTGCGGCCACTTCGCGCGCCAAGCCTTTGATGCTCAGGCAGTCGGTGCGGTTCGGCGTGATTTTCAGCGTGAAAACCGTGTCATCCAAATCCAGATATTCGCGCAGATTTTGTCCGACCGGCGCATCGGCAGGCAAAATGTGCAGGCCGTCCACGCCGTCGTCGGGCAGACCGAGTTCGTCGGTCGAGCACAGCATACCGTTGGACGGCTGACCGCGCATTTTGGTCGGTTTGATTTTGAAATTGCCCGGCAGCACCGCGCCCGGCAAGGCGCAAGGCACGCGGATACCGGCACGCACATTCGGCGCGCCGCATACAATCTGAATCAGCTCGCCCGTACCGGCATCGACTTGGGTAATGTTCAGGCGGTCGGCATCAGGGTGT
>JAUNKU010000097.1:0-1478 GCA_030532645.1 Neisseria sp.
GCCGGCATTCTCTGGCTGGCCGTACCGGCCGGACAAATTCCTTGGGTGGCTTTGCTGCTGGCGGTCAGCTTCGGTTTGTACGGCCTAATCCGCAAAATCGCGCCGGTGTCTGCCTTGGTCGGAATGGTGTGGGAAACTTTGGTAATGCTGCCGTTTTCCTTAGCTTATCTGGGTTTTGCAATGCAAAACGGCAGTTTGGTGTTTGGTGAACTGGATACGCTGCAACAGGCCGTGTTAATCGGTTCGGGTGTGGCAACCGTTGTACCGCTGTTGTGTTTTGCTGCCGGGGCGAGGCGCATTCCGCTTTCGGTGATGGGAATGATTCAATACTTTTCGCCCACCGTGCAAATGCTGCTCGGACTGCTGCTGTTCGGAGAACGTTTCAGTTTGAACAATCTGATCGGCTATATTTTGGTATGGTGCGGCGTGGTGCTGTATTTGGCGGCGCTGCGGTATCGTAAGAAAGCCTGAATACAATAAAGGCCGTCTGAAAATCATCTTTCAGACGGCTTTTTTGCGCTGTTTTACGCCGCTTCCCAATAGTCGATATAAAGCTGCAATTCGGTTTGATTGCGCCATTCGTTGGCAACGGGGCGGTACACGGTGCGGATTTTCGGCGGGATTTCGTCTTCGCAACGCCAAAACATCGCTTCAAATTCGCAGCCGTCTTTTTCCAGCCACGCTTTTTTGTGCCCCACGCCCATCGGTTGCTGGCGGACAACGGTAAATTCATCGGTGAAGCTCGGCGGCGCGAAGCCTTGCCCCCAAACGTGTTGCGAGAGCATTTGCGCCTGTTCCAGCGTAATCTCGCGGGCGGGCAGGCTGCCGTCGGTCAAATAAGTTTGCGACAAATCGTCTTCGCTCAACAGGCCGCGCACGGTTTCTTCAAAGGCCGTCTGAAAACGCGGCACATCGGCTTCGCGTATGGTCAAACCGGCCGCCATTGCGTGTCCACCGAATTTCACAATCAAATCGGGATAGCGTTTGGCAACCAAATCCAGCGCGTCGCGCAGGTGCAGCTTGGGAATGGAACGCCCCGAGCCGCGCACTTCGCCGTTGTCGGCCGGTGCAAACACGATGGTCGGGCGGTAAAACCGTTCTTTCAGACGGCCTGCCACGATGCCGATAATGCCTTGGTGGAAATCGCTGCGGTAGGCAGTGAGCGTGGTTTGCGTTTTCGGCAGCGTGTCGGGGAAACCGGCCAGTGCATCGGCCAGCATCGATTGCTCGATTTCGCGCCGTTCGATGTTCAGGCTGTTGAGTTGCGCGGCCAATTCATCGGCGGTTTCATCGTTGTCCGCCAACAGGCAGGCAATGCCGACCGACATATCGTCCAAACGGCCGGCGGCATTGATGCGCGGGCCGAGTGCAAAACCCATATCGAAAGGCTGCGCCTTTTTCCAATCGCGCCGTGCGGCGGCAAACAAAGCGCGGATACCCGGCCGCATTTTGCCGGCACGCATCCGTTTCAAACCTTG
>JAUNKU010000097.1:1578-6924 GCA_030532645.1 Neisseria sp.
CAGTCCGGCTGCTCGTCCGCAGGCAGATGGTGGTCGGTAACAATCACTTCCAAACCCAGCTCCTGCGCGCGCGCCACACCGCTCAAACTGGCAATGCCGTTGTCCACCGTAATCAGCACTTCTGCGCCTTGTGCCGCCGCTATTTCTGCCAGCTCCGGCGTTAAACCGTAGCCGTGTTCAAAGCGGTTCGGCACCAGAAAATCCACCGCCGCGCCCATACTCTGCAAGCCTTTCACGCCCACTGTACAGGCCGTTGCACCGTCCGCATCATAGTCCGCCACAATCAGCATTTTCTTGCCCGCAGCCAGCGCATCAGCCAATTTCACCGCCGCCGCTTCGCAGTTTTTCAGCTCGGCAAACGGAATCAGCCCGGCCAATTTGTCGTCCAATTCCTGCGGATCACAAGCCTGCCGCGCGGCATACAGCTTGGCCAGCAAAGCATTCGCCCCGGCATCGGTCAGCGCATCGCAATCGGTTTGGCGGAAAGAACGGATTTGGATTTTGGCAGGCAGCATATTTTTGATAAGCGGTTAAAGTTGGAACAAGGCGTTATTGTACGCGGTTTTGTTGCCCAAAAGGCCGTCTGAAAACCGCTGCTTGGGAAAAAGCGGTTTTTCAGACGGCCTTTTACATTTCCTGCGGATCAATATCGATCGACCAGCGTATCCGGCCGTCTTTGTTCTGCTGCAAACATTGCTGCCACAGCGATACGGCGCGGTGCAGGTCTTGGCGCGAAGCGGTTTCCAGAAACAGTTGGGCGCGTTCGCGTTCGGCCAGCCGCTGCATCAGCATTGGTGCGGGGCCGAATACGCGCAGGTTGTCGGGCAGGCGGTTGTCTAACGCGGTTTTGATGTCTGCCAAAAAGCCGGCGGCTTCGGCAAATTTGGGCGCATCGGCGCGGATAACGGCTTGGTAGCCGGAAGGCGGCATTGCAAATAAGGCGCGTTCGGCCAGTTCATTGTCGGCAAAACGGCGGTAGTCCTGCGCTTTGACAGCGGCGAATACGGGGTGTTCGGGTAGCTGGGTTTGAATCAGCACGTGGCCGGGCGCATCGGCGCGGCCTGCCCGTCCGGCCACCTGCATCAGTTCGGCAAACAGCCGCTCGGGAGCGCGGAAATCGGCGCTGTACAGGCTGCCGTCGGCGTTCAGTACAATCACGAGGTTGAGGCGCGGAAAATCGTGGCCTTTGGCGAGCATTTGCGTGCCGACCAGAATATCGGCCTGATTTTCGGCGATGCGGTGGTAGAGTTCGTCCCAATCGCTTTTGTGGGCGGTGCTGTCGCGGTCCACGCGCAATACGGCGGCTTGCGGCAGGAATCGGCGCAGCGTTTCTTCTACGCGCTGCGTGCCGTGGCCGACGGCCGTCAAATCCTGATTGCCGCAGTCGGGACAGGCGTGCGGAATGCTTTGCTGTGCGTCGCAATGGTGGCAGCGCAGCTGGCGGGCGCGTTGGTGCAGCACCATTTTGGCCGAGCAGTTGCGGCAGCCGAATGTGTGGCCGCAGTCGCCGCAGAAGAGGGCGGGCGCGAAGCCGCGGCGGTTCAGGTAAACCAAGGAAAGGCCGCCGTTTTGGAAATTATCGGCCAAGAGTTTCAAGGCTTGCGGCGAAAAGCCGTTGTCCAGTTTCAGACGGCCTACGTTGAGAATGTCTACACTCGGCAGCACGGCGTTGCTGTGCGCTCTTTCGGTCAGTTCCAGCAGACGGTATGCGCCGTTTTGTGCTTTGTGCCAACTCTCCAAACTCGGCGTGGCACTGCCGAGAATAATCGGGCAGCCGCTCTGTTTGGCACGCCAAACCGCCAAATCGCGCGCGTTGTAGCGCAATTCGTTGTCTTGTTTGAACGAAGCATCGTGTTCTTCATCGACCAACACCAAACCCAAATCGGGCAGGGGCGTGAACACCGAAAGCCGCGTGCCGATAATCAGTTTGGCTTGGCCGAGCATTGCGCGGAGATAATCCTGCGTACGCCGGCCGGCGGCGGTTTGGCTGTGCAAAACGGCGGTGGGAATACCGGCGAAACGTTCGGATACGCGCTTCAAAAGCTGCGGCGTGAGGTTGATTTCGGGCAGCAGAAACAGCACTTGCCGCCCTGCGGCCAACACATCGGCCATTACGTTGAAATACACTTCGGTTTTGCCGCTGCCGGTAATGCCGTAGAGCAGAAAGGGCGTGAAGCTGCCCAGTGCGGCGCGGATTGCGGCGGCGGCGGCATTTTGCTGCGCGTTCGGCGTGTGGGCGGACGGCAGGGGCGCGGCAGCGGTGATTTCGTTTTCCTCAATCCAGCCTGCCACCGTCCATTCGGCCAACAACTTTGCCGCCTGCGGATGCAGGTTTTTCAGCACGGCCATTTCCGCACCTTCGGCCAATGTCGTCCAAAGGGCGCGTTTTTTGTGGGCGCGTTCGGGCGGCGGTGTTTTCAGACGGCCTTCTTCGTTCAAACGGTATTGCTTCGGCGGCTCGGGCAGCTCGGCCGGTTTATTTTCTTTCAAACCGGACGGCAGCGCGGCGGCAACCGTTTGGCCGAGCGGATAATGGTAATAACGCGCGGTAAAGGCGATTAATTCGCGCCAAGTTTCGGGGAAGGGCGGTTCGGCAGTAAACGCGTTTTCAATCGGCCGCACTTTCTCCGGCGCGTAATCGGGCGCGATATTGCTCTGCCAGACAATGCCGGTTTGTGTTTTGCCGCGAAACGGCACGGCCACGCGCGTCCCTTCCGGCAGTGCGGAATGGTGCGAATAGGTAAACAGGCCGTCTGAAACCGGCACGTTCAGCGCGATTTTATGGAACACGCGGTTGTCTGGCAGTAGCGCGTCCAGCGCGGCGGAAAGGCTGTCCGGTTTATCATTTGCGGCGGCCTGCGTTTTGCGGCCGAACGCGGCAACTTCGTTTTCAGACGGCATTATTTGAACTGTTCCGCCATTTCTTTCGAGCGCGCCACGCACGCGGCTACGCCTTCGCCGATGGCTTCGGCTACGTTCAGGCGTTTGAAGGTTTCGATGGCTTCGTGAGTGGTACCGCCTTTGGAGGTAACGTTTTGCTGCAACTGCGCGAAGTCTCCGCCGCTTTGCGCCGCTAATTCGACCGCGCCTTGGAAGGTTGCCAAACTCAGACGGCGTGCGTCTTCGTCATTGAAACCTTGCGCCCGTGCGGCGTTTTGCAAAGCGCCGAGCAGGTAGAACACATAAGCCGGGCCGCTGCCGCTGATGCCGGTAATCGCGTGCATCTGCGCTTCATCGGAGAGCCAAACGGTTTGGCCGGAAGCCGCCATAATCTCATCGGCGCGGCGGCGGTCTTCATCAGACACTTCCGCTGCGGCAAACATACCGGCCACGCCCAAGCCGACCGCCGCCGGTGTATTTGGCATTACGCGCACGATGCGGCGCGAACCGTTCAGCCAGCCGCTGAGCGTGTCCACCGCCAAACCGGCTGCCACCGACAAAACCAACGCGCCGTTGGTTTTCACGGCCGACAAAGCCGCCTGCATATCCTGCGGTTTCACGGCCAGCACCAGAATATCGTCTGCCGTCAGCGCAGGCAGCGTTTCGCCGCTTTTGATGCCGAACTGCTGTTCCAGCCACGCACGGCGTTCCGCGCCACGCTCCGCCGCAAACACATCGGCCTGCGGTTGCTGCTTTTTCAGGCCGCCGATAATCGCAGCCGCCATATTGCCGCCGCCGAGGAAGTAAATGGTCATTTCGGGTTTCCTATATATAGAGAGAATGAATGCGGCGGAAAAGGCCGCTTGTTCGGTTGATTGATGAAACAATGTTTGGTTTTCTAAACACCGTCATACTCGGGCTTGACCCGAATATCTCCCCCGTTTGCTGTTCAGAATATTTGAACGGAGAAAATGCTCGGCTCAATCCCGAGTATGGCTTTTTTTAATTTATCGGGTAAACGCCGGTTTTCAGACGGCCTTGCCGTAATCCCGTTTGCCGAAAATCGCGCTGCCCACGCGCACCATTGTCGAACCGCAGTCAACGGCCAAAGCCATATCGCCGCTCATTCCCATCGATAAGGTGTCGGCAGGCAGCGAGGCCGTCTGAAAATCGGCCAATAATTGCTGCATTAGGGCAAACTGGCGGCGCAGTTCGTTTTCGTCATCGGTGTCGGAGGCCACGCACATCAGGCCGCGTACTTGGATATTCGGCAGTTTCGATGCTGCCAGTGCCAAAGGCAAAGCCTCTTCCGGCGGCACGCCGTGTTTGGCCACTTCGCCGGATACGTTTACTTCGATGCAGATTTGCAGCGGCGGCATTCCGGCCGGACGCTGCGCGCTGATGCGTTCCACAGTTTTCAGACGGCCTACCGTATGCAGCCAATGCGCCCGTTCGGCGACAAATTTGGTTTTGTTCGACTGCACATCGCCGATCACGTGCCACACAATATCGGGCAAATCGGCCAGCGCCTCGGTTTTGCCGTACCACTCCTGAATGTAGTTTTCACCGAAATCGCGGCAGCCTGCGGCATACACCGCACGGATGTCGGTTTCCGGAAAAGTTTTGCTCACAGCCAGCAGCTTCACGCTGTGTTCCGGCCGGCCGGCAGCGCGTTCGGCTTCGCGCAGAGCGGTTTGCACTTTGCGGTATTGTTCCGCCAAAGCAGTCATAACGTATCCTTATCTAAGCCTTTTTTATTTTCAGACGGCCTTGCGGCAGGCGCAAATTCCGTTCACCATAAGCGCGTGATTTTAACCGAAAACAACGGGGGGCAGATATGAGCATTCACGCGCTTTTAAAGCAGTGTATCGAACGCGGCGCATCGGATTTGCACATCGGCGAAGGCCGCGTACCGGCATTGCGGATTGACGGCGATATCCGGCCGCTCGACTGCGCCCCTTTGTCTGCCGCCGAAATGGAAGCTGTATTGCGCGAAACAATGAATGAAACACGCTTTGCCGAATTTCAGCAAACGTGGGAAAGCGATTACGCTTTCGCGCTGCCCGAAGCGCGTTTCCGTGTGAACGCTTTTTACCGCAGCGGCGGTGCAGCAGCGGTGTTCCGTCAAATTCCCAACCGTATTCCCGAATGGCAGGAGATTGCCGCTCCGCCCGTATTGCAGCAAATTGCTGCCGCACCGCGCGGACTGGTATTGCTGACCGGCCCGACCGGCTCGGGCAAATCGACCACGCTCGCGGCGATGGTCAAATACATCAACGAAACCCGTGCTTGCCATATTTTAACGATTGAAGACCCGATTGAGTTTGTCTATACTGGCCAACGTGCCATCGTCAGCCAGCGCGAGCTGAACCGCCATACCAAAAGTTTCGCCGCTGCCCTGCGTGCCGCATTGCGCGAAGATCCCGATGTGATTCTGGTCGGCGAAATGCGCGATGCCGAAACCAT
>JAUNKU010000098.1:0-4351 GCA_030532645.1 Neisseria sp.
CACTACGGATTTTGGTGAGAATCTCTTTTCCTACTGCCATTTCAGACTCCTTTCTTTAAGCTCTTACGCAGCGTAGTTGTAAGAAGCTTTGAAGGACTTCATGGCCGCAGTCAATACTTGCTCGTTCTCATCAGACATTGCACCTGATGCATTGATGGCATCCAGAACTTCCGGATGTTGGGTACGTACAAAACTCAGGAATTCGGCTTCGAATGCCAATGCTTTCGGTACAGGAACATCGCTGTAAGAACCATTGTTGATTGCCCAAAGGGTCAATGCCATCTCGGCAGTATTCAAAGTACTGAACTGTTTCTGTTTCATCAGCTCAGTAACCACTTCGCCGTGTTGCAGCTGTTTGCGGGTTGCTTCGTCCAAATCAGAAGCAAATTGCGAGAACGCAGCCAATTCACGGTATTGTGCCAATGCCAAACGGATACCGCCGCCCAATTTCTTGATAACTTTGGTTTGTGCCGCACCACCTACGCGCGATACAGAAATACCGGCGTTGATTGCAGGACGGATACCGGAGTTGAACAAGTCGGTTTCCAAGAAGATTTGGCCGTCTGTAATCGAAATTACGTTAGTCGGTACGAATGCAGATACGTCACCGGCTTGGGTTTCAATAATCGGCAATGCGGTCAAAGAACCGGTTTTGCCTTTTACTTCACCATTAGTCAGTTTTTCAACTTCATCAGCATTGATACGCGCTGCGCGTTCCAACAAACGACTGTGCAGGTAGAATACGTCGCCCGGATATGCTTCGCGACCCGGCGGACGGCGCAGCAACAGGGAAATTTGACGGTAGGCAACAGCTTGTTTAGACAAATCGTCATAAACAATCAAAGCGTCTTCACCACGGTCGCGGAAGAATTCACCCATAGTACAGCCGGCATACGGAGCGATAAATTGCAGAGCTGCCGCTTCAGACGCAGTAGCAGCTACTACGATAGTGTGCTCCATTGCACCGTGCTCTTCCAATTTGCGGACTACGTTGGCAATAGAAGAAGCTTTTTGACCTACGGCAACATAGATACAGATAACACCAGTACCTTTTTGGTTCACGATGGCATCCAATGCCACAGCAGTTTTACCGGTTTGGCGGTCACCAATAATCAGCTCACGCTGACCACGACCTACGGGAACCATAGAGTCAATAGATTTCAGACCGGTCTGCATCGGCTGATCAACCGATTGACGGGCAATTACGCCCGGAGCGATTTTTTCAATCGGGGCAGTCAAAGTAGTATTAATCGGACCCTTACCGTCAATCGGCTGACCCAAAGCGTTTACTACACGACCAACCAACTCACGGCCGATCGGCACTTCGAGAATGCGGCCGGTACACTTAACTTCGTCACCTTCTTTGATATGCTCGTACTCACCCAATACTACGGCACCAACGGAGTCACGCTCCAAGTTCATAGCCAAGCCGAAAGTATTGCCGGGGAATTCCAGCATCTCACCTTGCATCACATCAGACAAACCGTGTACACGCACGATACCGTCAGTTACAGAAATAACTGTACCGCGGGTACGCAATTCCTGATGAGTATTCAAGTTCTCGATTTTGGTTTTCAGCAAGTCGCTGATTTCAGCAGGATTAAGCTGCATGAAAACTCTCCTAATTCATCATTGCCGCGTACAGTTTCTGCAATTTACCCTGTACCGACAAATCCAATACTTGATCACCCACTTCTACTTTGATACCGCCGATTAATGAGGAATCGGTATCGAATGTAGCATCCAAACGGGTATTCAGGCGTTTTTCCAAATCTTCGATAATCTGCTGTTGTTGCGCTTTATCGGTGATTTCAAAGGCGCTGAAAATAACCGCTTTTTTGGCATTATTGCGTGATAAAGCCAAATCTTGATATTGGGCACAAATTTCAGGCAATACCTGCAAACGTTTTTCTTCTGCAACCACTTGAACGAAATTGCGGAACAATTCGTTACCGGTTACGGAAGAATCCGACAGCAGACCGAGCAAAGCTTCGGCCTTGTTTTTGCTGTCTGTTGCAGTATCTTCAACCAAGGCAACAACCTTAGGCTGCTGCACTGCCCAAGCCAACTCTTTCAGTCCGCTCAACCAAGATTCAATTTGATGTTGTTTATCAGCCAAATCGAACAATGCTTTCGCATACGGTCTGGCAATGGTTGCGAACTCAGCCATAGCTTACAGCTCCTGTTTCAAGTTGCTCAGCAATTCTGCGTGCTTGGCAACATTCACTTCGCTGCGCAGAATTGATTCAGCACCCTTAACAGCCAAAGCAGCTACTTGTTCACGCAAAGCCTCACGAGCGCGGTTGGCTTCTTGCTCTACATCTGCTTTTGCCTGTGCTGTAATGCGGGCAGCTTCCGCAGAAGCTTGGCCTTTGGCCTCTTCTACGATTTGCGCCGCACGTTTTTCCGCATTGGCTACCATTTCGGCAACCTGATTGCGGCCTTCGGCCAAGAGTTCTGCAACTTTTTTCTCTGCCTGCTCAAAATCGCTCTTACCGCGTTCAGCCGCAGCCAAACCTTCGGCGATTTTGTCGGCACGCTCATCAAGCGCTTTCGCAATCGGAGGCCATACGAATTTCATCGTAAACCATACCAGAATGAAGAAAACGATTAACTGCGCAAATAAGGTTGCATTTAAATTCACTTTACTTAACCTTCGTATTAGGGTTAATCAAACAAACAACGGCTTTCTCCGAAAAGAATCCGGTTTGTATTCAATTAGCCTGCAAACGGGTTAACAAACGCGAACAACAGTGCAATAGCTACACCGATCAAGAATGCGGCATCGATCAAACCCGCAATCAGGAACAGTTTGGTTTGCAGCGGGCCAATCAATTCAGGCTGACGGGCAGAAGATTCCAAGTATTTAGAACCTACCATAGCGATGCCGATAGAAGCACCCAAAGCGCCCAAGGCTACGATCAAACCACAAGCGATAGCAATCAAACCCATTTTAAAACTCCTTAAAGAAAACAAAAGGTTAAACTACATTAAAAAGAACAACTCAAAAAACACTTCAATCACTACTCTGCATCAGTGCGCATCGTGGGCTTGGCCGATATAAACAAACGCCAATGCCATAAAGATGAATGCCTGCAAAGTAATAATCAAAATATGGAAAATCGCCCAAGCCGAACCGGCAATTACATGGAACACAAACAGAATAGGATCCATCAGGCTTACGCTGCCGGAAGCAGCCCAAGCACCGCCAAGCAGGGCAATCAGCAGGAATACCAACTCACCTGCATACATATTACCGAACAACCGCATACCGTGCGATACGGTTTTAGACAAGAATTCCAAAATATTCAGCAGGAAGTTTGCTGGAGCCAGAGGCGCACCAAAAGGTGCAGTAAACAGCTCGTGAACCCAGCCGCCCATACCTTTGATTTTGATGTTGTAGTAAATACATACACACAACACACCGATCGCTAAGGCCAAAGAAGTATTCAAATCCGCCGTCGGAACCACACGCAACAAGGCGTGATGATCACCTGTCGCCCCCTGGAAAGCCATCGGCAGCAAATCCACCGGCAGCAAGTCCATCGCATTCATCAGGAAAATCCAAACAAACAGAGTCAAACCCAAAGGTGCAACAGCTTTGCGCGACTGCTCGTTGTGAATAATGCCTTTGCACATATCATCTACAAATTCGTAGAGCAACTCAACTGCAGCTTGGAAACGACCCGGCACACCAGCTGTTGCCTTGCGCGCACCCAGCCATAACAAAAAACTGCCCAACGCACCCAGAACAACAGCGAAGAAAATCGCATCCACGTTGATAAATGAAAAGTCTGCAATGTTTTTCAGACCTTGCCCTTGCGTTACATCCGACAAACTGGTCAAGCTTTGTAAGTGGTGCTTGATGTAGTCGGCAGCGCTCATAGATTCACTTGCCATAAGGTTTAACTTTCCAAAAAACGATAAAAAACACGTGACTGGCTGCCAATAAGCCGATTAAGAAAGGCAGAAACATCAGGCTTTGTGCGTACAAAACAAACACGCCGACCATCAAAGCCAAAGCCAGCACTATTCTTAAACCTTCTCCGAAAATAAATCCGTAGCCGGCCAATTCGGGATAGCGGCGGAAAAAGTTTAAGACTAATGCCGTGATTATCGAAGGAATCAGATAACACAGCGCACCTGCCGATGCGGAATACGCGGCACGCCCACCGGCAAACAGGCCGCACAAAACAACCGCAGCAGCACTCAGCAACACTTGCAACAAGATGATTTTCAACATTTTGTATTCTGAGCTGCCGAGAAATCGGGATACGGCAGGCATATTAAACGGACGAACTATAAAGAAAGGACTGTTTGCCGTCAAGAAATTTGTTAATTTTCGTCAAAC
>JAUNKU010000098.1:4451-6750 GCA_030532645.1 Neisseria sp.
ACATTATTCAAACGCACAATGTCGGGATTATCGGATTTAACCGCCTTTCCTTTGCTTTGCGGCTGCAATGCGGCTTGGCTGCGACGCTCCACTTCACGCACCGACCAGCCGTTTTTCACGGTTTTCTGTGCCAATTCAAGCTGTTCCACCACCGGCAAGCTCAGCAACGCACGGGCGTGCCCCATTTCCAGACGGCGTTGGTACAGCAATTCCTGCACCGGCTCAGGCAAGCCGAGCAGACGCAAGCTGTTGGAAATCGCGCTGCGGCTTTTGCCGACCGCTTTAGCGATGGTTTCGTGTGTCAGGCTGAATTCGTCCGCCAAACGTTTCAAGCCGCGCGCTTCTTCAATCGGATTGAGGTTTTCGCGTTGCAGGTTTTCAATCAAACCCATTGCCAGCGCAGCTTCATCGCTGATGCTTTTGATTACTACGGGAATTTCGGTCAAACCGGCCAACTGGCTGGCACGCCAGCGGCGCTCGCCAGCAATCAGTTCGTAATCGGCTAAACCGTGTTCGCGTACAATCACCGGCTGAATCACGCCCTGCGCTTTGATGGATTCGGCCAATTCCTGCAATGCCTCGTCATCCATCTGCACACGCGGCTGATAGCGGCCGGGTTTAACCGCATTAATCGCCACAGTGGTCAGGCGGTCGCCTGAGCCGTCTGAAAGATTGGAGGACATCAGCGCGTCCAAGCCCCGCCCGCCGAGGCCGCCTTTGGGTTTTGCCATAAAACTGCTTCCTGTTGAAATTTTGGCGGCATTTTAGCGGAGAATGCCGCCGTGCGGAAAGAGATTTACGCCGGAACAAATCAGGCCGTCTGAAAAGTCCGCTTCGGCAGAATTTACACCACATAAAAGTTCCGACAAATTATCTGTATAACTTAACGCTTCATCAACACGATATTGCAGCAGCGCTTTTCAGACGACCTTCCCTGACAAATACCGTCTGCCCCCCGTTTTCCTACAACACAGCCAACTGCCCTACTTTCGGTATAATCTGCCGCGAAGCCGCCTTAGGTGCGGCATACTATTCGGAATTTTTATGGCTTCCTCTTCTTCCTGCGATGTTTTTATTATCGGCGCAGGCGCGGCCGGTATGATGTGTGCGGCACGCGCCGCGCAGAGCGGTTTGCGCGTTGTTTTGCTCGACCACTCAACCAAAGTCGGTGAAAAAATCCGCATTTCCGGCGGCGGACGCTGCAATTTTACCAACCTGAATCTCAACCACGGCGACCCGTCGGCTTATTATTTATCGCAAAACCCGCGTTTTGTACGGCACGCACTGGCTCGGTTTACGCCAAACGACTTTCTTGCGCTGCTGCACAAACACGGCATCGGCTGGCACGAAAAACACAAAGGCCAGCTGTTTTGCGACCGCAGCGCGCAAGATATTGTTGCAATGCTGCAAAACGAATGCGCCGACGGCGGCGTGCATTGGCTGACCGGAACAACCGTAGAAACCATCGTCCACAATGCCGGTGCGCCCTACCCTTTCACTTTTCAGACTGCCTCAGGCGCGTGGCAGAGCCGTTTTTTAGTGGTTGCCACCGGCGGTTTGGCAGCACCGGCAATCGGCGCAACGGCTTTCGGTTACGAAATCGCCAAACAGTTCGGCCATCAAATTATTGCTCCGCAAGCTGCGTTGGTACCACTGCGTTTTGCCGACTGGGAAAGCTCGGGCTTTCCTGCTTTATCGGGCATCTCCCTACCGGTACAAATCAGCTGCGGCAAGGGCCGTGCCAAAATCACATTTAATGAAGATTTATTGTTCCGCCACAAAGGTTTGAGCGGTCCGGCGGTCTTGCAGATTTCCAGCTACTGGCAGCCCGGCCAAACATTAACCATTGATTTGTTTCCCGAAAACGACCTGTCGGCAGACTTATGCCGTCTGAAAAACGGCAGCAAAGTGCTGTTAAAAACTGCATTGAAGCAACTCTGCCCCACATTGCCCGAACGCCTGACTGACCATTGGCTCGCCCAAGCCGAGTTTGCCCCCTACTCCGCACACAAATGGGCAGACGTACCCGACCGCATATTGCAAGCCCTCGGCCACAGCCTGAATGCGTGGACCGTACGCCCGAGCGGTTCAGACGGCCACAAAAAAGCCGAAGTTACCCGCGGCGGCGTGGACGTACGCGAACTGTCGCCGAAAACAATGGAAAGCAAACACTGCAACGGCCTCTATTTCATCGGCGAAGTCTGCGACATCACCGGCTGGCTCGGCGGCTACAACTTCCAATGGGCTTGGGCATCGGCAGTTTGCGCGGCAGAGGATTTGAAGCATTCAAACGCTCAAA
>JAUNKU010000099.1:0-4363 GCA_030532645.1 Neisseria sp.
AGGAAGCATGTGGGGTCAACCTGCATCGAGGGTTCGAATCCCTCTTACTCCGCCAATTCTGAAAAACGCCGGAATTTCCGGCGTTTTTCTTTTTTCTTACGGTTTAACCGCTCTTCCCGGAATCCTTTATTCTTTTCATTTTCAATCTCTTGATTTCTTCCCCCAAAAATATCCGGCAATCGGCCGAATCCTGCCGTTTTCCTGCTTGAAAATACTGCTCCTTTTCGCTGCACGAAACCCCACAAGGAAATGTTTAAACCAAAGGCCGTCTGAAAATCCGCATATCTGCGTTTTCAGACGGCCTTTAAGCTTGAAACGTCCGCCCGAGCGGAAAGTTCGGGCGGTGTCCGGTATCAAAGCATCAGAAGATTATTTGTAACCGGCTTTTTTCATCAACATAACCGCTTGCTGCTGTTTGGCACCGGCTACGGATACGTTGATAATATCTTGCTTGAATTTGCCCCATTTGGCAACTTTCGGATCAGGCAGAACGCTCGGGTTGGCCGGATATTCGTTGTTCAAATCGGCAAACAGGTTTTGCGCTTCGCTGCTAGACAGCCATTCGATGAATTTTTGCGCTTCGGCAGGCTGTTTGCTGTATTTGGCTACGCCTGCGCCGGATACGTTAACGTGCGTGCCTTTGCCTTTTTGGTCGGCGAAGAATACGCCTACTTTGTTGGCAATCTCCGGTTTCTTGTCGAGCAGGCGGCCGAAGTAGTAAGTGTTGGCGATGCCTACGCCGCATTGGCCGGAAGCGATGGCTTCAAGCAGAGCGGTATCGTTCGGGAACGGAGCGGCAGCCAAGTTGTTTACCCAGCCTTTGACAACGGCTTCGGTTTTCGCTGCGCCTTGGTTGGCAATCATTGTGCCGACCAGAGATTGGTTATACACGTTGTTGGAAGTACGCAGGCAGAGCTTGTCTTTCCATTTCGGATTAGCCAAGTCGGCGTAGCTGCTAAGTTCGGCAGGGTTCACTTTTTGTTTATTGAAGAAAATGGTACGGGCGCGTACAGACAGGCCGAACCATTGGTTTTTCGGATCGCGCAGGTGGGCCGGAATATTGGCTTTCAATTTGGCCGAGTTAATCGGGCGCAGCAAACCCATTTGGGTGGCCTGCCACAAATTGCCGCCGTCCACAGTAATCAATACATCGGCCGGGCTGTTTTTACCTTCGGATTTCAGTTTTTCCATCAATACGCCGGCTTTGTCGTTTACCAGCTTCACGTTTACGCCGGTGCGCTTGGCGTACACTTGTGCAATCGGACGCAGCAAGTGGTCGGCACGGGAAGAGTACACCACCAAATCGGCAGACATTGCTGGGGCGGCGGCCATCAGGGCGGCACTCAGGGCAAGCATTTTTTTCATATTTCTGTTCCTTTGTGTTGAACATTAACAAGATAAGGGAAGTAACGCGGCTTATTCTAAGCGATTATTGAAATACAAACAACAGTTATTCTCATTTGCTGATAATAATTTTTATCATTGCCACTTTTATCTATTAACGGGATAATAAGCGTTTTCCCGAAAAATTCACACGTTTTACGCTGAAAAGGCCGTCTGAAAACTATGCTTTCCCGTTTGCAACTTCTCCCTGCCCGTTTATGGATGCTGCTGTGCATCATTTTGCTGCTGATTCCTTTGGGCGTGATTATGGCGGCTTGGGGCGGAATGGACGCGGAAATCTGGGCGTTTTTGCTGGAATACCAGCTGCCCGAGCTGCTGCTGAACACGCTGTTTCTGGTGGTATCGGTCGGCTTTGGTACGGTGCTGCTCGGCACGGGTACGGCTTGGCTGACGGCGATGTACGATTTTCCGCTGCGCCGTTTTTATTTCTGGGCGATGATGCTGCCTTTGGCAATGCCTGCTTATGTATTGGCGTTTACCCAGCTCGGTTTGTTTGATTACAGCGGCCCCGTCAATACTTTTCTGCGCGAAACGCTCGGCTTTTCAGACGGCCTGCCCGATGTCCGCAACGGCTTCGGCTTGGCTTTGGTGATGAGCCTGACCTTTTATCCCTACGTTTACCTGCTGGCGCGCAACGCCTTCGCCAGTATGGGCGCACAGGCTTTGGAAGCCGGCGCATCGCTCGGCCTGCCGCCGTTTCGAGCTTTTTGGAAAATCGCCCTACCGATGGCGCGGCCTTGGATCGGCGGCGGTATGGTGCTGGCGCTGATGGAAGTGCTGGCCGACTTCGGTACGGTTGCCGTCTTCAATTACGATACTTTCACCACCGCCATTTATCAGGCTTGGTTCGACTTTTTCTCGGTAGAAACCGCCAAACAGCTTGCCTCGCTTTTGATTATCGGCGTGTTTTTCCTGCTGGCTGCGGAACAGCTTTCGCGCGGCAGCCGCCGTTTCACACCGGCCGGACGCAGCCGCCACGCAGCCCGCAAAACGCTCTCCGGCATCAAAGCAGCTGCCGCTTCTGCGGTTTGCGGCGGCATTCTGCTGTTTGCCTTTTTTATTCCGCTCGTCCAGCTGGCCATTTGGGCGCACGATATGTTTAACGACGGCTTCAACGTTCTTTTATGGGAGCAGGCTTGGCATTCCTTTGCCGCTGCATTTACTGCCGCCTTGGTCGTCAGCACCGCCGCGCTGCTGTTGGCTTTGGCCAAACGTGCCGATAAAAGCCGCTTTGCCGCCGTTGCCGCGCGGATTGCCACCCTCGGCTATGCCGTACCCGGCTCGGTCTTGGCAGTGGGCGTGTTTGTCCCCGTTGCCGCTTTGGATAATTTTCTGATCGACTATTTCGCGCTGCCCGAAGAAGTCGATGCCGTTTTCAAAGGCACGCTCGCCGTGATGATTACGGCCTACTTAATCCGCTTTCTGGCGGTCGGCTATTCCGCCGTCGAAAGCGGCTTGGAGCGCATTCCGCCGAGCCTCGGCGAAGCCGCCCGTTCGCTGGGCGAAAGCGGCACAGACATTGTACGCCGCGTGTATCTGCCGCTGCTGAAAGGCTCGCTCGGCACGGCAATGCTGATGACTTTTGTCGATGTGATGAAAGAAATGCCGATTACCCTGATGACCCGCCCGTTTGATTGGGATACCCTCGCCGTGCGCGTGTATTCCTTTACCGTAGAAGGCCAATACGCCAACGCCGCGCTGCCTGCGCTGCTGATTGTGCTGACCGGCCTGCTGCCCGTTATCCTGTTTTCGCGTACCGGCAACCAACATTGATTTTTAACTTATGCTGAATATTTCCAATCTCTCCGTTACCTTCGGCACGCACACCGTGCTGCAACATTTCGATTTCGACCTGCAAAACGGCGAAACCGCCTGCCTGCTCGGCTCTTCCGGCTGCGGCAAAACCACCGCACTGCGTGCCATTGCCGGATTTGAAACACCGCAAACCGGCGAAATCGTCCTCAACGGCCGCAACCTGGCCGGTATCGCGCCGCACAAACGCGGCATCGGAATGGTATTCCAAGATTACGCCCTGTTTCCGCATTTGAGCGTAGCCGGCAACATCGCTTTCGGCCTGCACGCATTAAGCCGGAAAGCCAAGCAGGCGCGCACCGCCGAATTATTGGAGCTGATCAACCTCAAAGGCTGTGCCGACAAATATCCGCACCAGCTCTCCGGAGGCCAACAGCAGCGCGTTGCCCTTGCCCGCGCCCTTGCCCCCAAGCCCGCGCTGATTCTGCTGGACGAGCCGTTTTCCAATCTCGATGCCGACCTGCGCCAGCGCCTTTCCAAAGATGTGCGTGAACTGCTCAAACAGCAGCAAACCGCCGCCGTATTGGTAACCCACGACCAGCAGGAAGCCTTCGCAATGGCCGACCGCATCGCTATTATGCAGCAAGGCCGTCTGAAACAGTACGGCAGCGCACAGGAATTATACGAACGCCCTGCCGCGCCCGAAGTGGCCGCCTTTATCGGCCAAGGCAGCCTGATCGGCGGCGAAGTACAGCCGGACGGCAGCATCGCCAGCCCCCTCGGCCGCCACACCCTGCCGCTGCCCTGCTGCGCCGGAGAAAAAGTACAGCTCTTTATCCGCCCCGACCGCCTCGCCTTGGCAGAAAACGCCGCGCCCAACGCCCGAATCCGCCATCTGGAATACAAAGGCAGCCACTACGCCGCCACCCTCGCGCTGGCAAACGGCGAAACCCTGCTGATGGATCTGCCGGCCGGTAGCGCTTGGCAGGAAAACACACCGCTGGCGGTAAAATTAAACGGCAGCGCAACCGTATTCACCGCCTGAACCCACAGCGCAAACAACAAGGCCGTCTGAAAAAACATATTGTTTTTCAGACGGCCTTGCCTTTTTCAAGCGGCTTTATCGGCTGTTTAAAACTTTCAGATTGTTAATCGCATCTTGATGCCCCTGAGCCGCTGCTTTTTCCCACCAATAACGGGCTTGCTG
>JAUNKU010000099.1:4463-6730 GCA_030532645.1 Neisseria sp.
TCGCATCTTGATGCCCCTGAGCCGCTGCTTTTTCCCACCAATAACGGGCTTGCTGAACATCCTGCCGCACGCCTCGGCCTTCATAATACATCCCCCCGAGATTATATTGAGCGGCTGCATCTCCCTGAGCAGCAGCCTTGCGGTACCATTCCAACGCAACGGCATAATCCTGCCGCACGCCTCGGCCTTCGGCATACATCACCCCGAGATTATTTTGAGCTTTTGCATCTCCCTGAACAGCGGCCTTTCGGTACCATTCCACAGCAACGGCATCATCTTGCCGCACACCTCGGCCTGCGTCATATCTCACCCCAATATTTGCCTGAGCGCTTGCATCTCCCTGAGCAGCGGCCTTGCGGTACCATTCCACAGCAACGGCATCATCTTGCCGCACGCCTCGGCCTTCGGCATACATCACCCCGAGATTATTTTGAGCGGCTGCATCTCCCTGAGCAGCAGCCTTGCGGTACCATTCCACCGCAGCAGCATAATCCTGCCGCACGCCAAGTCCTTGATAATACATCGACCCAAGATTATATTGAGCTTGTGCAACTCCCTGAGCAGCGGCCTTGCGGTACCACTCTGCCGCAGCCGCATAATCCTGCCGCACGCCTCGGCCTTGGTGATACATCACCCCGAGATTAAATTACGCCTCTGCATCGCCTTTTTCTGCCTGTGCGCGTAATTTGGCTGCTTTCTCCAAACCCGCAGCTGAAAAATCTGTCTCTGCGGTCTTTTTAGCAGGCTGCTTGGAGCCGCCCCAGCGCACGCCGATGCTCTTTCCTTGTCCGGATTGGGTATCCCAAATACCGAACTGTACTTCCGCTTGCGCGGTCAGGGGCATCAGCAATAAAGCTGCCGACAGCATACCGCGCCAAGATAAGATAAATGGTTTCATCTTAAATTTCCTATATCGTTTTTCAGACGGCCTTGCCTTTTTCAAGCGGCTTTATCGGCTGTTTAAAGCTTTCAGATTGTTAATAGCCTGTTGATGCCCCTGAGCCGCCGCTTTTTCCAGCCAATAACGGGCTTGTTGCACATCCTGCCGTACGCCTCGGCCTTCGTAATACATCGCCCCGAGATTAGATTGAGCTTTTACATCTCCCTGATCAGCAGCCTTGCGGAACCATTCCACCGCAGCGGCATAATCCTGCTGCACGCCTTGGCCTTTGGCATACATCACCCCAAGATTATTTTGAGCGCCTGCATTTCCCTGATCAGCAGCTTTGCGGTACCAGTCCAACGCAGCGGCATCATCCTGCCGCACTCCTCGGCCTTTGGCATACATCAAGCCGAGATTATTTTGAGCGCCTGCATTTCCCTGATCAGCAGCCTTTTGGAACCATTCCACCGCAGTGGCATCATCTTGTCGTACGCCCCGGCCTTCACGATACATCCAACCGAGGATATATTGAACGTTTGCCTCTCCCTGATCAGCAGCCTTTCGGAACCATTCCACCGCAGCGGCATCATCTTGCCTCACACCTCGGCCGTAGTAATACATCGTTCCAAGAGCATTTTGGGCTTTTGCATATCCCTGATCAGCAGCTTTGCGGAACCATTCCAATGCAGCGGCATCATCTTGTTGCACGCCTAGGCCGTAGTAATACATCCCCCCGAGATTATTTTGAGCCGCTGCATCGCCTTGCTCGGCTTGACGGCGCAGCTGTTCAAACTGCTGATAATAAGACGGTACTGATACCGTTTGCTGCTTAGGTTTGCTTTGCCATAAAACCGTTTCTTTTCCGAAAGGGCTCGAATTATCTTGAATGCTGACTTTCCATTCCCCGGCCGAAGCGGCCAAAGGTGCGCCCAATAAGGCGGCGAGCAATACGTTAATTCCTAATTTGCGCAGGGGGGGGGGTAATCAATTTCATTGTTTTTCCTTTGTAAAAAAGTGTTGAAAAATCAGGGTAAAACGTTTGAATTTTAGCCCAGCGCAAAAAAGAAAACAAGCCGGAAAACTGCTTGTTTCTGCGGCAAAGCGGATACGGGAGGCCAAGCCGCACGGCTCGGACAGGAAATACCGCGCCTGCCGGTCAAAAGGCCGTCTGAAAACGGAAGGTGCGTGAAAGCAACACTTCTGGTTTTTCAGACGGCCTTTTTACGGCAATTCTGCCGAGCCGTCGGATTGTTGAATCAAATTTCGGCGGCACAAGCCAATCGGCGGCTTCTGCGCCAGCCCTGCCAGCCATTCAAGCCCAAGAGCAGAAGGCCGCTCCAAATCAGGCCGTAGGTAATATAGGCGCTCGCACCGACGGGCGTGC
>JAUNKU010000100.1 GCA_030532645.1 Neisseria sp.
CGCATACGCAAGACTTTTGCTTCGCGTGGGGTCAGGCTTTCGAGGACTTCTTTGGTAACGTCGCGCAGGCTAGAATACATTGCGGCATCGGCCGGTGCAACGTTGTTGACGTCTTCGATGAAGTCGCCCAAGTGCGAATCGTCGTCATCGCCGATCGGGGTTTCCATAGAAATCGGCTCTTTGGCGATTTTCATAATCTTACGGATTTTGTCTTCCGGCATTTCCATCAGCTCGGCCAGTTTTGCAGAATCCGGCTCTTCACCGGTTTCTTGCAGATATTGGCGCGAAATACGGTTCATTTTATTGATGGTTTCAATCATATGAACCGGAATACGGATAGTGCGCGCTTGGTCGGCAATGGAGCGGGTAATCGCTTGGCGGATCCACCAAGTGGCATAAGTGGAGAACTTATAGCCGCGGCGGTATTCAAATTTATCTACGGCTTTCATCAAGCCGATATTGCCTTCTTGAATCAAATCAAGGAATTGCAAGCCTCGGTTGGTGTATTTTTTGGCAATCGAAATGACCAAACGCAAGTTGGCCTGAATCATTTCCTGTTTGGCGGCAGCGGTTTCTTTTTCGCTGAGCACCATATTTTTGTTGATTTCTTTCAGCTCTTCGATGGAAATCTGCGAGGCGCTTTCCATTGCGGCCACTTCGCCCTGTTTTTCCAAAATGGCGTGTTGGAAACGCGACAAAGCGTTGCTCCATACGCGGTTTTTGGCGATTTCTTCGGCAACCCATTCCAAGTTGGTAATGTTCGGCAGGAAGTTGCCGATGAAGTATTCGCGATCCATTTGCACGCGGTCCAGACAGATGTCGCGGATTTCGCGTTCCAGCTTGCGGATATTGTCCACGCGCTGGCGCAGGTTGCCGCTCAGGCTCTCGATTTGACGTGTGGCAAAGCGTACTTCCAGCAGTTTGGAGGCAATTTGCTCGCGGTGGGCAAGATAATCGGCGTGCGCGCTACCGTATTCGTTCAGTGCGGCCACCATTTTGGCGTATTCCTGCTCAATCAGCGCGAAATGCTCCAAAACTTCCTGTTTCAGCTCTTCCAGATTGGCCGCGTCCATATCGGCTGCGTTGCCTTCGTCTTCATCGTCGTCGGCATCCAAATCGTCGTCTTCGGCTTCGCTGTTGCCGGCATTGCTGTTGCTTTCCAAGTGGCCCAAGCCCAGCTCGTTCAGCAGCACTTCGTTCGGGTCGATAATCGCTTCAACCACTTCGTCCACACGGATTTCATCGTTGCGGATTTGCTCGACCAGCGCCAAGATTTCGGCTACCGAGCCGGGGCAGGCGGCGATGGCCTGCACCATATTTTTCAGCGCGTTTTCGATTTTTTTGGCGATGATGATTTCATCTTCGCGCGTCAGCAGATCCACTTGCCCCATTTCGCGCATATACATACGCACGGGGTCGGTGGTACGGCCGAACTCGGAATCGGCGGTGGAAAGCGCGGCTTCGGCTTCTTCTACGGCATCGTCATCGGTCATACCGGTGCCGCTGTCGTTCATCAGCAGCGTGTCGGCATCGGGCGCTTCTTCGGTAACTTGGATACCCAAGCCTTGAATCATATTGACGATGTTGTCGATTTGGTCGGCATCCGACATATCGTCCGGCAGCGCATCATTGATTTCGGCGTAAGTGATGTAGCCGCGCTCTTTGCCTTGGATAATCAGCTGGCGCAAGCGTGCGCGCTGTTCTTCCGGCGTGAGCGGACGGTTGTCGTCTTGTTCTTCGTAATCGTGGTTTTGTTGGGACATTTTGCTTCTCTTGTTCGGTAACGCCTGCGCTTTTCGGTGTCGTCATTATTCTGCATCTTCGGCAGCAAGGGAAAAGGCGGCAGGCGGTTGCTCGACTGGCCTGCAATAGCACGGCGGCTTTCAGGCGGAAAATTTCAAGTATGCGCGGATATGGGGGCGTTGTTCTGCAAAACAAGCCCGCCGGTGCAAAATTTTCAGATTATAGCAAAAATAATAAGGGAAAAGTGCGGTTCGGACAGGTTAAGGCCGTCTGAAAACGGGCGCGGTAGGTTTTCAGACGGCCTTTGGGTTTTTATAAAGCAACTTCTTTCGCAGCTTGCAATGATTGTTGGTAAAGATTGGCTGCTAAGACATTACAGAAAACAGCGGCGGACGGCATCTAAGCCGCCGAAATCAATGCAGATATCGGCAAATTGTTTGGTTTTCGGTTTGGCGTGATACGCAACTCCGATGCCGGCGGCTTGCAGCATCGGAATGTCGTTGGCACCGTCTCCCATTGCCAGAACTTGTGCCGTCTGCAAACCCAATTCGCGGCGGTGCTGTTCCAGCAAATCGGCTTTGGCTTGTGCATCAATAATGCGGTTTTTCAGACGGCCTGTCAGAATGCCGTTTTCGCTTTCCAGCGTGTTGGCATAAGCATAATCCAAGCCCAAACGGGCTTTCAGGCGGTCGGTGAAAAAGGTGAAACCGCCGGACACCAGCATAAATTTCACATTATGCCGTTTGCATTCTTCCAACAGATATTCCGCGCCGGGCGAGAGTTGCAGCACGTTATCGTACACTTCCTGCAACACGCCTTCGTGCAGTCCGGCCAGCAGCGACACGCGGCGGCGCAGGGATTGCTCGAAATCCAATTCGCCGCGCATCGATTGCTCGGTAATTTCGGCCACTTGCGCTTTCAGTCCGGCACCGGCGGCGATTTCGTCAATACATTCGATGGTAATCAAAGTGGAATCCATATCGCTGACAATCAGCCCCAAGTCGGCAAAACGCATTTCGGGCAGCACGGCCGCATCGATTTGCTGTTCGGCCAGAAGCTGCTGTTGGGTGCTGTTAAGCACGAAATCATCGGCTACATTCACGCGCAAGACGTTGCTGACGGCACGCTGCTCAGTGATGCCGTCAAGCGTGCAGTTTGGGAGGTTCGGATGTTGCAGAACGAGGTTTTGAGGCATTTCGCTTTCCTGTTGATGGCGGAAACGGCGCTGAGGCCGTCTGAAAAAACGGATAAATTTGGTTCAGCCTTTGCTGCTGCGCCACATTTCATAATCGCGCAGCGGCGGCATCGGCGGATTGATGCAGTGCGGACAAACGCCGGTAACATCTTCATCATCGTCGGTTTCGATGTGCAGCGCATTCGGATCGAAACGCGCCTGCTGCATTACGGCTTGGGCAAGCGCCTGTTCTTGCACGACGTCAAAGGTAAAGTTATTCAGAATTTCGGCCAGCAAAGCGTGTTCGGCCGCGCTGAAAGCGGCGCTGTGCTGCACAATCAGTCGGCAGTAGTCTTCATTACGCAGTTTGTCGGCGAGCAGGTTTTGCAAGGCGTTTTGCGGCATAGCAGGCTTTCGGAATGGTTTTTAAAGCAGTTTTTATGATGAAATGCTGTATTTTTCAGACGGCATCTGCCGCCCGAACGAAGCCGCTTAGTATACAATAGGCCGTCTGAAAGCATAAGCTGCAATGAGATGAAAATGCGGTTTTTGCAAAACGAAAAATCCTGTTTCGGAAAGGAAGAATAATGAGCCGTATCCGCTTGGAGAACGAATGGCTGGCTGCCAACACGGTTTTCTGCATCGGGCGCAATTATGTTGCGCATATCGCCGAATTGAGCAATGAAATGCCTACCGAGCCACTGGTATTTTTGAAACCGAATGCCTGTTTGCTGAACAGCGGCGCAGAAATCGCGTTGCCACCGTTCAGCCGGAACGTGCATTATGAAGCCGAATTGGTGCTGCTGATTGGCGAAGATGCTAATGCTTTAACGGCGGAAAACGCTTTGTCGATAGTAGCCGGTTACGGTGTTGGCCTAGATTTGACCGCACGCGATGTGCAGGACGTTGCCAAAAGCAAAGGTTTGCCGTGGACCAAAGCCAAAGGTTTTAAAGGCGCGGCCTGCGTGTCGGATTTTGTTGCGGCCGGTAAAATCGCCGAGCCGCTGCATACGCCGTTTTCATTTGCCGTAAACGGCGAAACGCGCCAGCGCGGCGATACTGCATTGATGATTTATCCGCTGCCGCAGATTTTGGTTTATCTTGCCGAAACTTACGGCCTGCGCCGCGGCGATTTGGTGTTTACCGGTACGCCGGAAGGTGTCGGTAAGCTGAATGCAGGCGACAAACTGGCTTTGGATTTGGCCGGTTTGGTGCAGGCAGAATTTACCGTTGCCGCTGAATAATGTCCGGTTTCCGCTTCGACTTTGGCTGCGCTGCTTGAATTAAAATAATTTCAATCGAAATGAAGTCTGAACCATTATCTTCAAAACAAAACCGTTCCGCTGCGCGCCAAGCACCGCAACGGCGCGGAAGCTTGGGCGGTTTTGCGGCAGTCAAGCCGGCAAACTGGCTGGTATGCCTGTATCCGCTGCTTCAATTTGCCTCAGGTTTGCAAACTTGGGCGGCGGTAACGGCCCTGCTCAGCATATTGCTGTTTGCTTTATACGGCTGGGACAAACGCGCGGCGCAAGCCGGACGGGAGCGGATTCCGGAAAAAGTGCTCAATGGCTTGGCTTTGTTCGGCGGCTGGCCGGGCGCATTGCTGGGCAGGCCGTTTTTCCGTCACAAAACGCAGAAGCAGCCGTTTACCGCCATTCTGTATATCTGCACCATTGCCAATATCGGCGCTTGGCTGTACGTCGCCCTCGGCGGTTCGGCAGACGAAGTGTTTGCCTTGGCTCAGCGGCTCGGCAGGTTCTGATAAAGATGCCGTCTGAAAACAGCCGTTTCAGACGGCATCTTTTAATGGTAATGTTCATATCGTAACGAAAAAATTTCTTTTCAGCAGGAAAACCGTTTTCCAGCGATACGGCTGTGATAAATCCGCGCGAAATCGGGCATTTTCGGTTAAAATCCGCGCTTTGCCTGAAAAATCGGGAGTAATAATGTCTGAAATGTTGAAAGCGGTGCTGTTCGGCATCGTGGAAGGGATTACCGAGTGGCTGCCGATCAGCTCCACCGGCCATATGATTTTACTGGACGAGTTTGTCAAACTGAATATGTCGGCCTCGTTTGTCAGTATGTTTCTGGTGGTGATTCAGTTGGGCGCGATTATGGCGGTGGTGCTGCTGTATTTCGACAAAATCTGGCCGTTCGAGCGTGGTTTGCGTTTGCAGCCGGGCAAAGTAGCACTGTGGTGCAAAATTTTGGTGGCCTGTATTCCGGCGGCGGTGGTCGGCCTGCTGTTTGACGATTGGATTGACGAACATTTTTACAATCCTTGGACGGTTGCCGTAATGCTGATTTTGTTCGGCATCGGCTTTATCTGGATTGAAAACTATAATAAAAAACAACTGCCTAAAACCACATCGCTGGACGCGATTTCTTATAAAGATGCGTTTTTGGTCGGTATGTTCCAACTGGTTGCCGCCGTATTCCCCGGCACCAGCCGTTCCGGCTCGACCATTCTCGGCAGTATCGCTTTGGGTTGGAAGCGCGAAATTGCAGCGGAATTTACCTTTTTCCTTGCTATTCCGGTAATGTTCGGTGCCAGTTTGCTGAAAGTGATGAAGCACGGCTTGTCGTTCAGTGGTGAAGAGCTGGCAGTGTTGGCAGTCGGCCTGATTGTCAGCTTTGTGGTCAGCATTGTGGCCATTAAATTCTTAATGGCCTATATCAAAAAACACGATTTCAAGGTGTTCGGCTGGTACCGTATCGTGTTGGGCGTACTGGTGATTGCTTACTTTGCTTTGAAATAATCCGACCAATCAAGGCCGTCTGAAAACGGAGGAAGTTTTTCCGCTGTGCTGAAAACGGTGCAAAACACCGTTTTAACCTTAAAAGAAATTTTATGGTTGTACTGGGCAAACAGTACCGGCTGTGCGGAAATTCCGCTTCGCTCTGTTTTCAGACGGCCTTTTATTCAGAAAGAAATAAAATGACTGCTCCCGAGCTGATTTCGCGCAGCAAACTGTTTAACGGTTTCCAAGAACGCTACCGCCATTTCTCCGAAACCTGCCGTTGCGAAATGACCTTTTCTGTTTATCTGCCGCCGCAATGTACGCAAGGCTACCGCGTGCCTTCGCTGTATTGGCTTTCCGGCCTGACGGCGGACGATGAAAACTTCGTGCAGAAATCCGGAGCGCAACGTTTTGCCGCACAATGGGGCATCGCACTGATTTGCCCCGATACTTCGCCGCGCGGCGAAAATGTGCCGGATCACGCCGACAGCGGTTTGGGGCAAGGCGCGGGCTTTTATGTGGATGCCGCCGAGCAGCCTTGGGCGGAACATTACCAAATGCAGCGTTATATTGCCGAAGAGCTGCCCGAGTTAGCCGAAAAATACTTTCCGCTTGACGGCAGCCGCAGCATTGCTGGGCACAGTATGGGCGGCTTCGGCGCACTGCATCTCGCGCTGAATTATCCCGAACGCTATGCCGCCGTATCGGCTTTCGCCCCTGTTGCCGACCCGTTTCATACACCGCTTGCACGCCGTGCCTTGCAGACTTATCTGGGGGCGGACGAAAGCCGTTGGGCAAAATACGATTTGTATGCTTTGCTGGCCGGTGCGGAGAAAAAACTGCCGATTATGGTTGAACAGGGCGGCAGCGATCTGTTTGAAGAGGAGGAGTTGCACACAGAAACCTTCGTGTCCGCAGCCAGAAACGCCGGTTTTTCCGTCCGTTACCACAAACGCCCCGGCTACGACCACAGCTATTATTTCATCGCCAGCTTTATCGACAGCCATATCGAATTTCACGCAGACGCATTGGGATTGTAA
>JAUNKU010000101.1 GCA_030532645.1 Neisseria sp.
GCAGAGGCAGAGGGTTGATGATTAAAGCGGTTTGGCAGCCGAAAAACGGCAATTCGGGCGGCCATTATTATCAGGTTTATCTTGCGGAGTGAGGCCGTCTGAAAACAGCGGTTCGGCGGATAAACCGCTTGAACGGTTCTGATGGCGGAACGGAGGCAGAATGAAGCAGCTTGGGTTTTCGGAAAAAGTACGCGGATTCAGCCTGCTGGAATTTTTAACGGCAGGCGTGCTCGGCGCGGCTGTGCTGGCGGCGGCCGGTACGGCCTACTGGCAGGCGCGGAAGCTGACGGTTGCGGCAGATGGGCGCGTATCGGCGCAACATCTGCGTTTCCGTTTGGCGGAGGCGGTACGGCGCGATTTTGCACAAGCAGGGCGCTTCGGTTGTGCCGCTTTGTCGGACAAAAGCGTGTCGGTATCGGGCGGTTCGGGGGTAACGGACTTTTCAGACGGCCTCGGCAAGCCGGGATTTGCCGGAATCCGTCAGCTGGCGGTGGCGGATTTGGGTTTGAACGGCTTTACTGCCGAATCGCCGGTATTGCTGGCGGTGTACGGCAGCGGCGCGGTAGCGCCCGAGCGGATTATCCGTACGGCAGACGGCGGTTTGGCTGCCGTGGTGCTGCCCGAACGCAATGATTTCGAGCGCGGCGAACTGCTGGCTGTGTCGGATTGTGCGACGGTGGTTCAGACGGAAAATACGGCATCGGCGCACGATAAAACGCTTCACCTGCCTGCGTGGCGCGGCAAGGTGCAGGCCGATGCTTTGCGCGTGATGCGCGTTACTGCGGCGGCTTATGTGTGGGGCAGGCCGTATGGCGCGGAGCAGAGCGGTTTGTACCGTTTCGAGCGCGGCGCACACGATTGGGGCGAGCCGTGGCTGCTGGCGGAAGCGGGCGGATTTCAGACGGCCTTTGCGTATTGCCGGAGCGGAAAATGGTTTTTCACGCCGCGCCCCGAAGCCGACGGGTTGCCTGCTTGGCTGATGCTGAACGGCGCAGCGGCGGCAGTGGAAGGAGGGCGGCAATGCGCTTGAATGAACGCGGTTTTGTGCTGTTTATGGTACTGATGGCAGTGCTGGCCTTGGCCGCTTTGTCGGCTGCGGCGCTGCACGCTTTCGGCGGTGCTTCGTACATCGGTGCAAATGCGGCCGACCGCTGTTTGGCAGAACATTTTGCCGATGCGGCTTTGAACGAAGGCATTGCGTGGGCAGAACAAAATGCTTGGTCGGCGGCGGATTTTCGTGCTTCGGCCAAAGCGGATTGTACCGGCGGTTTTTGCGCGGCCGGAACAGAATTGGTGCAACGCAAATGCTTGGATAAAAAAGGAAAAGAGGTACTGTGTTTGGTACAGAACGGGCGGCGCGTCAGCGGCAGGATTTTTAAAGCCTTATTGGAAACCAACGGTTCGGTACAAACGCCCGAGCCGCGTTATGCGGCGGAATTATTGAGCGCAGACGGGCGGACAATGCATTACCGCATCAGCGCGTGGGCGCGCGGTAAAAACGCCAACACGCAAGTAGTGCGCGAACATTATCTGGTATGGCATACGGCAGAAACGGAGGAGGGCGGCGATGCGGCGGAAAATCCTTAAAACAGCGGCGCAACAAGGGTTCAGTCTGATTGAAATGCTGGCAGCAGCGGCCATTGTCGGCATTTTGGCGGTGGCGGCGCTGAATGCTTATTCAAAACATTTGGAAAAACGCGATTTGCTGACGATGGAAAGCCATTTGCGCGGCATTTTTGCGCTGATTCAGACGGCCTCGCTGGAAGACGCCGCTTATCCCGTGCCGCCGGACAACAACGAATGGCAGCGTATTTTATCAGGTAAAGCCCTGTCGTGCCGTTGCCGCAGCGAATACCGGATTGCGCCCGTTCTGGCAGAGCAATACCGCATTGCGCCGCACCAAAGCAGGCAAGGCGTATTTCTTTCGGCCGAACCGTCTGACGGCAAACGGGAAACCGTTTTGCTGGTGTCGGAGCACGGCCAAGCCGAGCGTTGCGGCAATCCGGCGGCTGCACGGCAGTATATGGAAAACGGCCAAAGCTGTCCGCCGCATTGAGGCCGTCTGAAAAACGTATCGGGCAGAGGCCGTTTTCAGACGGCCTTGCTGCGCCGCGAGTCGACAAAACCGCCTTCATTTTGCCCGTTCCCTGTTATAATGCGCGGATTTGCGTATTCAGGAAGCAAGCGTGAAAACCGTAGAAAAAAGCGTTTTGGTGCTGCATACCGCCGAGCAGATGTTCGAGTTGGTCGATAAAGTGGAAGATTACCCGCGTTTTCTGCCGTGGTACGGCAAAACCGAAGTGATTTCCCGTGAAAACAACGAATTGAAAGCACGCCTGTATATGGATTACAAAGGCGTGAAACAGGCGTTTGCCACGCACAACCGCAACATTCCCGGCCGCGAAATCCGTATGGATTTGCTGGACGGCCCGTTTAAAACCCTGAGCGGCACTTGGCGTTTTCTGCCCTTGGGCGACGATGCCTGCAAGGTCGAATTCAAACTGCAATACGATTTTGCCAACGCCGTATTGTCTGCCCTGATCAGCCCCGTTTTTGGCCATCTGGCCGGCAAACTGGTGGACGCATTTATCGCGGAGGCCGACAAACGCTATGGCTGAAATCACCGTTGAAGTCGCCTACGGCACGGTCGAGCGTCAATTTTTACAGGAAATGCGCGTTTCAGACGGCACCACCGCGCGGCAAGCCGTTTTGCAGAGCCGTTTGGCCGCAGAATTTCCCGAAGCCGATTTAAACGCCCCCTTGGGCATTTTCGGCAAAGCTGTCAAAGACGATACCGTTTTGCGCGAACACGACCGCGTGGAAGTGTACCGCCCCTTGCTGATCGACCCGAAAGAAGCCCGCAGAAAGCGTGTGGCCGGAAAACAGGAAAAAGTATGATTAAATTGATTGTCGGCCTCGGCAACCCGGGCAAAGAATACGAACAAACCCGCCATAATGCGGGCTTTTGGTTTTTGGACGAACTGGCTTGGCAGTGGAAAGCCGTGTTCAAACACGAAAAAAAATTCTTCGGCGAAGTGGCCCGTGTATCGCGGCCGGAGGGCGAAGTGTTCCTGCTGAAACCCGATACCTTTATGAACCTGTCGGGCAAAGCCGTCGGCGCGCTCGCGCAGTTTTACAAAATCAAACCCGAAGAAATCCTCGCCGTACACGACGAGCTGGATATTCCGAACGGCCGCATCCGCTTCAAACTCGGCGGCGGCAACGGCGGCCACAACGGCCTGAAAGACATTCAAGCCAAACTCGGCACGCCGAATTTCTACCGTCTGCGTCTGGGCATCGACCACCCCGGCGACAAAAATCTGGTACACGCTTGGGTGTTGAACAAACCCAGCGCCGAGCAACGCCAACAGATTGACGATGCCGTTGCCAAATCGCTGCAAGGTCTGCCGATGATTATGGCGGAAGACTGGGAAGGCGCGACACGGTTTTTGCACAGTAAGTAAAGCCTTTGCTGATGAAAATGCCGTCTGAAAAACTGATTTTCAGACGGCATTTTTGGTATTTTCAGATTGCTTGGAAGTAAACGGGGGAGATACTCGGGTCAAGCCCGAGTATGACGGGCCGGAAAATCAAGTAAGCGTAGGTTGGGTTGGAGCGTAGCGCAAACCCAACGTTTCCAGTCATTAAATGAGAATGTTGGGTTTCCACTGCGTTTCAAGCCAACCTACGTTTGCTTGTTGGAAACGGAAAACCGCAGCCAATAAAAAGGCCGTCTGAAAAATGGATTGTTTCCTTTTTCAGACGGCCTTTTCTCAATCCCGCAGGCTGACTTTGTCCGACTGCGGTACTTCGTGCGGATTGAGCCGTGCATTGTCTTCCTGCCCCAAGCCGACGAGTTTTCTCAGACGCGTCATATAAGCGTTAACATCTAAACCTTTTCCGAAACGCTGGGCTTCCCACACGGTTTCGGCCAAGGCTTCCATCATATCGTGTTCGGCGCGCACCCAGTCGCCGTTGTAGCGGCCGCACAGGGTTTCGTGGATTTTGCGGATGCCGGGCGGTTGGTCGATGGTAACTTGCTCTTGAATGGAAAGATGCAGCGACATATGCAGAAACGGGTTTTCCTGCCCGTCTTCCGGTGTCCACGTTTTGTCGAGATAATCTTCGATATGCTCCAAAACGTCGGCATATTCCTGATGTGCTTCAATAATCCGCAGGGCTTTTTGTTGCAGGGCATCGAGTTGCAGCGGGGCGAAGCGGTGTTGCCAAACGTGTGCGAAGAAGCGGCGCACGTCTTGGGTGTTTACGTCATACATAACTTATTCCGCAGTTTGCGGCCGTCTGAATACAGCGCTTCAATAAAGTTGCAACTGCGTTTTGCTCGGTATTCAGACGGCCTTTGCTGATTATTTATTTTTTAATGAAAACCAAATCCCAAACGCCGTGTCCCAAGCGTTTGCCGCGTGCTTCAAACTTGGTTTCGGGGCGGTAGTCGGGAGTCGGCGCGTAGTCGGCGGCGGTGTTTTCCAGCTCGGCAAAGCCGCTCAATACTTCCAGCATCTGCACGGCGTATTCTTCCCAGTCGGTTGCCAGATGGATGTAGCCGCCGCTTTTCAGTTTGGGCAGCAGGCGTGCGACAAACGGGGTTTGGATCAGACGGCGTTTGTTGTGGCGTTTTTTGTGCCAAGGGTCGGGGAAGAAAATATGAATGCCGTCGAGCGAGCCGTCGGAGAGCATATTGTCCACCACTTCCACCGCATCGTGGCGCATTACGCGGATATTGCCGATGTTTTCTTCTTCAATCAGTTTCAGCAGGTTGCCGACGCCGGGGCCGTGTACGTCAATCGCCAAAAAATCTTTTTCCGGCAAACGTTTGGCAATCTCTGCGGTGGCCGTGCCCATACCGAAGCCGATTTCCAGCACTTTCGGATTGCTGCGGCCGAACAGGGCGGTCAAATCCGCCGGTGTGTCTTGATAATCTGCGCCGAACTGCGGCCACATCGTGTCAATCGCGCGTTGCTGCGCCGCCGTCATATGGCCTTGGCGCAGCACGAAACTGCGGATACCGCGTTTGTGTTCTTCTGCTGTGCCGTTTTCTTCGGGGATTGGGTTTTCCATATTGTTTCCGTTTGTATTCATATTTTTAAGGCCGTCTGAAAGTAGCGTTTAACGGCGTTTTGCTCGGTTTTGCTGTGCAGAATCCTGCGGTTTTCAGACGGCATCGGTTCAAATCGGCGTATTTTAGCGGAAAGCCGGGTGGCGGGCTATAATGTGCGGTTTATCGTCAGTAAAACAAAAGGCGGCAGTGATGCAAGTTTATCTGGTGGGCGGCGCGGTGCGCGATGCCTTGCTCGGGCGAGAAACGCAAGACAAAGATTGGGTGGTGGTCGGCGCAGATGCGGCGGAAATGGCCGCGCGCGGTTTCCGGTCGGTGGGCAAGGATTTTCCGGTATTTCTACACCCCGAAACGCAGGAAGAATATGCGCTGGCGCGTACCGAGCGCAAAACGGGGCGCGGCTATGCCGGTTTTGCTTTTCACGCCGATAAAAGCGTTACGCTGGAACAGGATTTGCAGCGGCGTGATTTAACGATTAACGCAATGGCGCAAGATGCAGACGGCCGCATTATCGATCCGTTCGGCGGCCGGCAGGATTTGGCGGACGGCATATTGCGCCACGTTTCGCTGGCGTTTGCCGAAGATCCCGTGCGTATCCTGCGGATTGCCCGTTTTGCTGCGCGTTACGGTTTTTCCGTTGCACCGGAAACAATGGCGCTGATGCGGCAGATGGTGGCCGACGGCGAGGCGGAAGCTTTGGTGGCCGAGCGCGTATGGCAGGAGCTGGCGAAAGGCCTGATGGAAAACAATCCGGCAAAAATGCTGGAAATTTTGCGCGAATGCGGCTGTTTGGCGGTGGTTCTGCCCGAAATCGAAGCCTTGTTCGGCGTACCGCAGCCGGAAAAACACCACCCCGAAATCGACAGCGGCGTGCATACGCTGATGGTACTGCAAACCGCTGCCGACCACGGTTTGACGCTGCCCGAACGCTACGCCGCGCTGCTGCACGACTTGGGCAAAGCCCTAACGCCGTCTGAAAAATGGCCTTCGCACCACGGGCACGACATTCTCGGCGTAGCGGCCGTGCGCGAAGCCAACCGGCGTTTGCGCGTGCCGAAAGCCTGTGCCGACTTGGCCGAGCTGGTGTGCCGCTGGCATATCGTGCTGCACAGCGCCGCCGAATTGCGCCCGACTACCGCGCTCGATGTTTTGCAGTGCACCGATGCCTTCCGCCGCCCCGAACGTTTCGTTCAAATCCTCAACGTTTGCCGCGCCGACGCGCAAGGCCGTCTGAATTTCGCCGATGCACCGTATCCGCAGCACGCGCATTGGCAGGCATTGCTGGCCGCCGCGCAAAGTGTGGACACCAAAGCGCTTGCCGCCGCGTATGCAGATGAGCCGAAGAAAATCGCCGAAGCGATACAGAAAGCCAGATTGGCCGCCATTTCGCCTCAGCAGGAAGCTTTTCGGAAAACGTATAAACGGCAGTAAAACCGAGCCGGTCAAAACAATTCGGTGATAAAGAGCCGTCTGAAAAAACAGCTGTTTTCAGACGGCCTTAATCTGCCTAAATCATTTATAATAAGCCTTTTGATTTCTCCGCAGGCCGCCGAAATGAAAGGGCTTTCCCGCTTTATCCTGATTTTGAAAACC
>JAUNKU010000102.1:0-3056 GCA_030532645.1 Neisseria sp.
CCGCCTGCGCGAAGGCGATCCGAATATCGGCAGCATTCTGGAAACGCTGATGCAGCTGGATACGCGCACAATTATGGCGCAGCGTTACCTGCCCGAAATCGTACACGGCGACAAACGCGTATTGGTTATCGGCGGCGAAGTCGTGCCTTATGCTTTGGCACGGATTCCGCAACAGGGCGAAACGCGCGGCAATCTGGCCGCAGGCGGCCGCGGTGTGGCGCAGGAATTGAGCGCGCGCGACCGCGAAATCGCCGAAACGCTTGCGCCGGAATTGAAACGCCGCGGCATTTTGCTGGCCGGCTTGGACATCATCGGCGATTGTCTGACCGAAGTGAACGTAACCAGCCCGACCGGTTTCCAAGAAATTATGCAGCAGAAAAATTTTGACGTGGCCGCTGTGTTTATCGATGCGGTGGAGCAGGCCGCACAATGAAACAGCAGCCTTCATACGCCGAGCAGGTCAAGGGCAAAACCGGCTTGCGCCGCATCATCAACGCGCTGGGTTATTCGGCAGACGGCATTAAAGCCGCCTGCACCGAGCAGGGTTTCCGCCAGCTGTTGTGGTTGCACGGTGCATTGTTGGCGGCGGTATGGTTTCCGCCGTTTTCCTCGGCTGAAAAAATGGTGCTGGTGTTTGCCTCGTTTTTCTCGATTATTGTCGAGCTGCTCAACACCGGCTTGGAAGCGGCGGTTGACCATACTTCGCTGGAACGCCATCCGCTGGCCAAACGCGCCAAAGATGTCGGCTCTGCCGCGCAGTATGCCAGCCTGCTGATGACGGCGGTGTTGTGGGGCATTGCTTTGTGGCCGCTGCTGTAATTTGCGCCATATCAAAAAGCCGCGAGCTTTTTAAAGATACATTTTATCTTCGTTTGAAACAGTGGTAGGCTTCGGGTTTAACGTAAAATCCGCCGTTTCAGGCCGTATATTCTCCCTTAACGCCTGTTTTCAGACGGCCTTAAAGCCTGTTCGAACGAATCAGAAAGGAAACAAAATGAAGAAAACCGTGCTGACGCTTGCCGCAGCTTTGCTGTGCCACAGCGCATTTGCCGCCGGTATCCAAGCGCAAAACGCTTGGGCGCGCGAAACCGTTGCCGGAATGAGTATGGGTGGCGTATTCCTGCAACTGGACAACCAAAGCGGCAAAGACGATGTTTTGCAGTCGGTTGAAACACCGGCCGCCAAAAAAGCCGAAATCCACGAGCATATCCACGAAGACGGAATGATGAAAATGCGCGAAAAAACCGGTGGCCTGCCGTTGGCAAAAGGCCAAACGCTGGAACTCAAACCCGGCGGCTACCACATTATGCTGATGGGCTTGAAGCAGGAACTCAAAGCCGGCAACAGCTTTCCGGTTACCCTGAAATTCAAGCGCAGCGGCAAGCAAACGGTTAATGTAACCGTACAGTCCAACGCGCGCGGTGCTAACGCCCATTCGCATCACGGCCATCAACACGGCCACGAGCATCAGCATTAACAGCCGCTCGGGCAGCAAGGCCGTCTGAAAAACCAGCCGTTTTCAGACGGCCTTAATTTATGGTTTCCTTGATGCAGAGCCGTTCAGACGAGCGGTTTTTGTGGTATAAAAGCCCTTATGCCTGCTTTTTTCAGGCGTATCAGAGAAAGAGAAAGCCGAGCAATGGCGCAAACTGAAAACCGCCGCCCGATTGCATCGCGCAACAGTCGTTTGACGCAGGCTGTGGCGGCGAAGCTGGCGGCAAGAAAAGGCATTACGCCGAACCGTATTTCTTTGGCCGGAGCGGTATTTGCCGCCGCAGGTGCGGCCGTAATGCTGACGGTGCACCCGGCCGGGCTGGTAACGGCGGCCGTCTGTATCCAGCTTCGGCTGTTGTGCAATTTGTTTGACGGTATGGTTGCGGTCGAGGGCGGGCAGAAAACGCCGGCCGGCGAGCTGTTCAACGAGTTTCCCGACCGGATTGCCGACAGCCTGTTTTTGGTGGCTGCCGGTTATGCCGCAGATTCGGCTTGGCTCGGCTGGCTGGCGGCATTGGCAGCCGCGCTGACTGCTTATGTGCGCGTGTTCGGCGGCAGCGTGGGTTTGAAACAGAGCTTTCGCGGCCCGATGGCGAAACAGCACAGAATGGCGGTTTTGACGGCGGCCTGTCTGCTCGGTGCGTGGGAAGTGTCGGCCAACGGCACGATGTATGTTTTTCAGACGGCCTTGCTGCTGATTGCATCGGGCAGTTTGGCGACCTGCTTTTTCCGTGCGCGTGATATTGCGTCCGAACTGAACCGCCGCGCGGCGGAGAACTCCGAAATGCCGTCTGAAAAGGGCGGGCCGTCTGATACGGAACACCTTGAAACTCATAATAAAACATCCGCCGCAACAGTTTGTGCGGCAGAGGAAACACAATGAAAAATCTGTTGAAAAAACGCTTGGCTTGGCTGACCGACCAAGCTTTGTGTCTGTTTATTTCGTTTATCACCGGCGTGCGCCCGAAAGCGGCACGCGATTTGGGCTTTTCGCCGCAGCAGAAAGTGTATTACGCCAACCACGGCAGCCACGGCGATTTTGTAATGGTGTGGATTTCGCTGCCGCGCCGTTGGCGGATTCATACGCGTCCGGTTGCCGGAGCGGATTACTGGCTGCGCGGCCGCATCAAGCGTTTTATCAGCCAATATGTGTTTAACGCGCTGCTGATTCCGCGCAACAGCGACAATCCGCAGGCGGTAGTCGAGCAAATCCGTGCGGCGCTGGAAGAGGGCGATTCGCTGATTATTTTCCCCGAAGGTACGCGCAATACCAGCGATGAAACGGTGTTGCTGCCGTTCAAATCGGGCATTTTCCACTTGGCAACGAGCCGTCCGCAAACTGAGTTTGTACCGATTTGGATACACAATATCAATAAAGTGCTGCCGAAAGGCAAAGTGCTGCCTGTACCGCTTTTATGCGATGTGGCGGTCGGCCAGCCGCTTTCTCTGAACGAAGGCGAGAGCAAAGACGAATTTTTGAAACGCGCACGCGATGCGCTGCTGGCGTTGGCTCCGCCCGACCGGCAGGCTGCGGCGGCGGAACAAGATGCCGCCCGTCTGCG
>JAUNKU010000102.1:3156-6668 GCA_030532645.1 Neisseria sp.
CCGTACCAAACGGCAGCCTGCCGCCGCAGGCAGCTTATATTTTTCTGGCGGTATTTGCCGTTTTGCTGTTGGCCAGCGTTATCGGGCAGGCTTTGAAACGCCGCTACGGAGCGGATAATGACACCATCGGCAATTTGAACGCGCGGATTTATGCGTGGTGGCTGATGACTTTGGTAATGCTGCTGTCGTTCAGCCTCGGCCGCGTCGGTACGACTTTGCTGTTTTGCTTGGTCTCTTTCGCCGCAATGCGCGAATTTATGACGCTGGTGTACCGCCGTTTCACCGATTACAACAGTATGATTGCCTGCTTTTATGTGCTGCTGCCTTTGCAGTATTACTTCGTGCTGGATCAATGGTACGGTATGTTTTCCATTTTTATTCCTGTGTACGGCTTTCTGCTGATTTCGATTGTCGGCGGTTTGAGCGGCGATACTTCGGCTTTTTTGGAGCGCACCGCAAAAACGCAGTGGATGGCGATGGCCTGTATTTTCTGTCTGTCGCACGTTCCGGCGCTGCTGTTTTTGGAGTTGGACGGTTTTGCGCCGGAAAACAATATTCTGCTCTTGATTTTTATGATTATCGTGGTGCAGGCCAGCGATGTGCTGCAATACGTTTGGGGCAAGCTGGTGGGCGGTCCGAAAATTATGCCGAACTTGTCGCCTTCTAAAACCGTAGCCGGAACCGTCGGCGGCATTTTGTCGGCCACTTTGCTCGCGGCACTGCTGGCGCCGATTACCCCGTTCACGCCTTGGCAGGCCGCCGTTACCGGCCTGATTATCTGCTTGTCGGGTTTTGCGGGCGGATTGGTGATGTCGGCCATCAAACGCAGCTACGGCGTGAAAGACTGGGGCAAAATGATACACGGCCACGGCGGTATGCTCGACCGTGTGGATTCCGTATGCTTTGCCGCGCCGGTGTTTTTCCATATCGTGCGCTATTTCTGGCACGGCTAAGGCCGTCTGAAAATGCTGGATACGCCCGCTCAGTCGGGCGTAAATCTTAATGAAAACAAAGTGGAAGAAATGGAACAGGAATTGCAGCGCCTGCAAACGCATATCCGCCGCGCCGCTGAAAAAAACACGCCGCTGACCATACGCGGCAGCGGCAGCAAGGATTTTTACGGCGAGCCTTACCGTGCACCGGATGCACAGATTTTGGACGTTTCCGCTTATCGCGGCATCGTGTTGTACGATCCGGACGAATTGATGCTGACCGTCCGCGCCGGAACGTCTTTGGTGGAAATTGAGGCGGTTTTGGCGGAAAAACGCCAGATTCTGCCGTTCGAGCCGCCGCATTTCGGCAAAACCGCCACCATCGGCGGCGCAGTATCGGCCGGTTTGGCAGGGCCGCGCCGCGCCCACGCCGGTGCGGTACGCGATTTTGTAACCGGCTGCCAAATGATAGACGGACGGGCGCAGTTGCTGCGTTTCGGCGGCCGCGTGGTTAAAAATGTCGCCGGTTTCGATATGCACAAAACAATGGTCGGCGCGATGGGTACGCTCGGCGTGCTGACCGAGCTTTCTTTGAAAGTGCTGCCAGCGCCGTTTGCCGAACAAACGCAGATATTGGCGTGCGGCGCAGAAGAAGCGCGCCGGATGATGAATGCTCTGATGGGGCAGCCGCTGCCTTTGTCCGGCACATTTTGGGCGGACGGCAAACTGTTTCTGCGTTTGAGCGGTACGGAAAACGGTGTCCGCGCGGCGGCTCTGCAAATCGGCGGCGAAACGGTAAAAACGGGCGGTATGCAAACGCTGCCGCCGCATTTTCAGACGGCCTCGGTGTTTTGGACGGCTGTCCGCGAGCAGCAGCTGCCCGAATTTGCCTTGCAGGAAGGCGAACGCTTATGGCGCGTTACTGTACCCGATACCGCTCCGGATTTGGGCTTGGGCGGCTGTCTGATGGAATGGGGCGGCGGTTTGCGCTGGTATAAAAGCCGCCTGCCAGCCGCTGAAATCCGCCGTGCCGCTGCCGAAAAAGGCGGACACGCCGTGCTGTTCCGCGGCGCATTGCAGGCAGGAGAAACCGTGTTCCCGCCGCAGGAAAGCGCGCTTGCCGCTGTGCAGACGCGTTTGAAAAAGCTGTTTGACCCGCAAGGCATTTTCAATCCGAAACGCTTGTCTGCCGACGGTTGATGCCGTCTGAAAACCGCAGGCAAAGCAGCGCAGAATGCGTTGTGGAAATGTAAACTCCAATCCAAGCTGTTCCCCCGTTTTCTTTTGAAAATAAGAACGGGATAAAGGCGAAATGCCCGATTTTTCAGCTGTTTAAAAACCAATCCGACTATGCAGACCCATCTTGCCGACTTTATCCGCGATACCGAAGCAGGCCGTCTGGCCGATGAAATCCTGCGCCGCTGCGTGCATTGCGGAATGTGTACCGCCACTTGCCCGACTTATCTTGCAACGGGCGACGAGCTGGACAGCCCGCGCGGGCGGATTTACCAAATCAAGCAGGTTTTGGAAGGTGCACCGGCGACGGAATCGGTGCAGAAACACCTCGACCGCTGCCTAACCTGCCGCGCCTGCGAAACTACCTGTCCGGCGCGTGTCGAATACGCCAAGCTGCTGGACATCGGCCGTGCCGAAGTAGAGCGGCAGCTCGGCAGAAGGCCGTCTGAAAAAATCGTGCGCGAAGCCGTGCGCGGTCTGATGAACTGCCCGAAAACCTTTGCCGCGCTTTATCAGGCCGGGCAGCTCTTCCGCCCCTTGTTGCCGGAAAAACTGCGCGGAAAAGTGCTGCCGAAACAGCAGGCAGGTGCGTTGCCGGTGCGGCAGCACAAGCGGAAAATGTTAGCATTGGCCGGTTGCGTGCAGCCTGCAATGTCGCCCAATATCCACGCCGCCACCGCGCGCGTATTGGACAAACTCGGCATTCAGTTGCTGACCGCACCGGAAGCAGGCTGCTGCGGTGCGGTAAATCTGCATTTGAGCGCGGAAGAGGCCGCGCTCGACAATATGCGCCGCAATATCGATGCTTGGCTGCCGTACTTTTCAGACGGCATCGAAGCCTTGGTAATCAATGCCTCAGGCTGCGGCGTAACGGTTAAAGAATACGGACATCATCTGCGAAATGATGCGAAATACGCCGAAAAGGCAGCTTTTATCAGTGAAAAAGCCAAAGATATTGTTGAAATTCTCACTGACGAAAAAGCAGCTTTGGCGGCATTGATGCCGTCTGAAAACGGCGCTGCGCAACGGCAAACCCTTGCTTATCATCCGCCTTGCACGCTGCAACACGGCCAAAAGCTCAAAGGCAGCGTAGAAAACCTGTTTACAGGCTTGGGGCTGACGGTTTACCTACCGCAAAACGCCCATCTGTGCTGCGGCTCTGCCGGTACTTATTCGCTGTTCCAGCCCGAATTGTCTGAAAAACTGCGTGCCGACAAACTCTCCGCCTTGGAAGCCTTGCAGCCCGATGCGGTGCTTTCGGCCAATATCGGCTGCATCGTGCATTTGGCGGCGGAGAGCAAAGTGCCGGTGAAGCATTGGATTGAGTATTTGGACGGGCTGTTG
>JAUNKU010000103.1 GCA_030532645.1 Neisseria sp.
AAGTTTTATTTAAACGGCTGAATTTGCGCCGTTATTGGAATGTAGAAATGCAACAGACACCATAAAGGCCATCTGAAAACCGAACCAAGCGGATTTTCAGACGGCCTGTTTTTAGCTGTTTAACGCGCTGCGGCGGCTGCCATTTCGCAGGCGCATTCCAGCGCGGCGTAGAGGCTGCCGGAGTCGGCACGGCCGCTGCCGGCCAAATCGAGCGCGGTGCCGTGATCGACCGAAGTGCGGATAAACGGCAGGCCGAGCGTGATGTTTACGCCGCGGCCGAATGAGGCGAATTTCAGCACGGGCAGGCCTTGGTCGTGGTACATCGCCAGCACGGCATCGGCATCTTTCAGCATAAAGGGCTGGAACAGCGTGTCGGCCGGATACGGGCCGCGGATATCGATGCCTGCGGTTTTCAGACGGCTCAATACGGGCGTGATGACATCAATTTCTTCGCGGCCGAGATGGCCGCCTTCGCCTGCGTGCGGATTCAGTCCGGCGGCGAAGATAACGGGATGGGCGATGCCGAATTTCTGCTGCAAATCGCGGTGCAGAATCTGTACGGTTTCGGCGAGCGATTCGGCAGTCAGCGCGGCCGGTACGTCTTTCAGCGGCAGATGGGTGGTTGCCAAAGCCACGCGCAGGCCACCGCCTGCCAGCATCATCACCACGCGCGGTGTGCCGCTTTTTTCGGCAAGGTATTCGGTGTGGCCGCTGAAAAACGCGCCACCCGCATCGTTAATTACGCCTTTATGCACGGGCGCGGTTACCATTGCGGCAAACAGGCCGTCTGAAATGCCTTGGTAGGCGGTGTCCAACAGTTGCAGCACATAAGGCGCGTTGGCTGGATTCAGACGGCCTGCTTCGGCGGTTTGGTTGAGCGGAATATGCCAAACGTCCAGCACGCCTTGTTTTTCCGGAAGTTCGGGCGAAAATTCGCGCAGGGTAACGGTTTTGCCGAGCATTTCGGCACGTTCGCGCAACAGCCCGATGTCGCCGAGAATAACGGGGCGGCAGGGCTGTGTGTGGGCGGCCAAGTCCAAGCAGATGTCGGGGCCGATACCGGCCGGTTCGCCGGAAGTAACGGCGATAAGCGGGAGGGTCATTTTGGGAACTTTCGGGCGGAGGTTTGGAGACGGAGAAAGTGTTTGAATCCGTTTTGCCGTACTCGGTTTAAGCTGGAATAGGACGGTATGTCGGATTGGGCTGCTTCGGGGAAAAGGCCGTCTGAAAAATGCGGTTTCGGTAAAGCCGGAATCCGGCGGCGTTTTAGCTACGCAGAAGCCTGCGGCTTTCAGACGGCCTTGGGTTGCATTAAATATCCAAATGCTTACAAACAGCTTTTCTCGTATTTCAGCAAGTCGTCCAGCGTTTCGCGCGGACGTACCAGCTTGGCTTCGCTGCCGCTGACCAACACTTCTGCGGCGCGGACGCGGGTGTTGTAGTTGCTGGCCATACTGGAAGCATACGCACCGGCGCTTTGTACCACCAGCAAATCGCCTGCTTTTGCGGCAATTTTGCGGTTTTGCGCGAGAAAATCGCCGGTTTCGCAAATCGGGCCGACGATGTCGGCGGTAAACGGTGCAACATCGCTCGCTTCGGCGTTTTCAATGTGGTGGTAGGCCTGATAGAGCGCAGGGCGCATCAGGTCGTTCATTGCAGCGTCCACAATAACAAAAGCTTTGTTTTCATTGTGTTTCACAAATTCTACGCGTGTGAGCAGTGCACCGGCATTGCCGATTAGACTCCGGCCGGGTTCGAGCACCAAACCCAGTTTGCGGCTGCCGATGAGTTGGCGCACGGCTTCTGCGTAGGCGGCCAAATCGGGCACGTCTTCGTTTTGATACACAATGCCCACGCCGCCGCCGAGGTCGATATGTTGCAGCGTGATGCCGTCTTCGGCCAAATCATCAATCAGCGCGAGCAGGCGTTCGCAGGCTTCCACCAGCGGTTCGAGCTTGATGAGCTGCGAACCGATGTGGCAGTCCACGCCGACCACGTCCAAATGTTCCAGCGCGGCGGCGTGGCGGTAGGCGGCGCGTGCGTCGCTCATTGCAATGCCGAATTTGTTGTCTTTCAGGCCGGTGGAAATATAAGGGTGGGTTTGTGCGTCCACATCGGGATTGATACGCAGCGATACGGGCGCACGCATTTTCAGACGGCCTGCCGTTTCATTGATGCGGTCGAGTTCCGGCAGCGATTCTACGTTGAAACATTTGATGCCCGATTGCAGGGCAAACTCGATTTCCGTCACGCTTTTGCCGACACCGGAAAAAATGGTTTTGCCGGCATCGCCGCCGGCCGCCAAGACGCGTGCCAGTTCGCCGCCGGAAACGATATCGAAACCGCAGCCCAGTTCGGCAAAGCGGCGCAGTACGCTCAAATTGCCGTTGGCTTTGACAGCATAGCAAACCAGCGTGTCGTTGCCGAACGCCTGACGGTAGGCGGCCACGGCATTATCCAGCGCGGCTTGGCTGTATACATATAAAGGTGTGCCGAATTGCTCGGCCAGTTCGGTGTAGCTCAGTTTCTCGCAATACAGGGTCATTTTTGCTTTTCTTCTTTGGGTGAGGTTACGGGAGTGGATTCGATCAGACCGGTTTGAATCACGCCGAAGCGTGCTTTGTCGCCTTCGCGCGGCAGATACAAATCGCCTTTGTAGCCGCAGGCAGACAGCAGCGCGGCAGCGGTTAAGGCGCAGCAGAACAGTTTTTTCATAGTATTTTTGTGCTTGATATGGCAAGATGGCGTATCTTAAACAAAATTAACGGCAATGTACAAAATATGATGACCGAAAGCGGATTTTTGCAGCATTCAGACGGCCTGTTTGCCTATATCGAAGACCAAATCGACGAGCAGGGCTTGGATTTCGACTGCCTGTCGGCAGGCAATGTATTAACGATTGAAGCGGAAGACGGAACGCAGATTATTGTGAACCGGCACACGCCCAATCAGGAATTGTGGATTGCTGCCAAAAGCGGCGGCTATCATTTTTCGTACCGCGACGGGCAGTGGGTGGCTGCGCGCGACAACAGCGAGTTTTTCGCGGTATTGAGCGGCGCTTTAACGGCGGCGGCCGGCGAAACCGTTGTGATCGAGCCTTATGCAGGCTGAGTTGCCGCGCATCAAATAAAATGTTTGCAGAATGTAAATTTTTTACAATAAATGTACAAACAGATTAAAATGCTGGCGCATTATTTTTCAGACGGCCTTTGTTGAGGCCGTCTGAATTGTTTTCAGAATGAGGTTGATATGATTGAAAAGCTTCACAGTTTGGTTAACGCCATCAACGGCCCTTTGTGGGAAGGCCTGATTTTCCTGCTGCTGGGTACGGGTTTGTTTTTCACGTTGAGAACGGGTTTCGTACAAATCCGCCTGCTCGGCCGCAGTGTCAAAGAAATGCTGAGTGGCCGTAAATCCGACAATAAAAACGGCATTACGCCTTTCCAAGCCTTTGTAACCGGCTTGGCCAGCCGCGTGGGCGTGGGCAACGTGGCGGGTGTGGCGATTGCCATTTCCTTGGGCGGCCCCGGTGCGGTGTTCTGGATGTGGCTGACCGCCTTAATCGGTATGAGTTCGGCCTTTGCCGAATCTTCGCTGGCGCAGCTTTTTAAAATCCGCGACAAAGAAAGCGGCGGTTTCCGCGGCGGTCCGGCGTATTACATTACGCAGGGTTTGGGTCAGAAATGGCTGGGTATTCTGTTTGCATTGAGCCTGATTTTCTGCTTCGGTTTGGTTTATAACGCCGTGCAGTCCAACACCATCGCAGCGGCAACCGAAACCGCCTGGGGTTGGAACAAACATATGGTTGGCGTGGGCTTGGTGATTTTTGTTGCACCGATTATTTTCGGCGGCATCAAGCGTGTGTCGAAAGTGGCCGAGATTATCGTACCGATTATGGCGGTGCTGTATCTGCTGGTGGCGCTGTATGTGATGGGCAGCAATGCAAGCGAGATTCCGCGCGTGTTCGGCCTGATTTTCAGCTCGGCTTTCCAGTTTGACGCGGTGGGCGGCGGTTTGTTCGGCGCGATGATTTCCGCCGCAATGCAAAACGGTATCAAACGCGGCCTGTATTCCAACGAAGCTGGTCAAGGTTCTGCGCCGAATGCCGCTGCGGCCGCCGATGTGAAACACCCTGTTTCGCAAGGTATGATTCAGATGCTGGGCGTGTTTATCGACACCATCGTTGTGTGTTCGTGTACCGCGTTTATCGTATTGATGGCCGATGTACAGTATGCCGATATGAGCGGCGTGCAGATTACCCAAACCGCGCTGGTCGGCCACGTCGGCGCTTGGGGGGCGGACTTCTTGGCAGTAGTGCTGCTGATGCTGGCGTTTACCACCATTATCGGTAACTACGCCTATGCCGAATCGAATATGCAGTTCATCAAGAATAATCCGATGGTGCTGGCGCTGTTCCGTATGTGCGTGCTCGGTATGGTGTATTTCGGCGCGATTGCCAGCATTCCGCTGGTATGGGATATGGCCGATTTGAGTATGGGTATGATGGCGCTGATTAACTTGGCAGCCATTCTGCTGCTCAGCCCGCTGGTGTTTATGCTGCTGAAAGACTACCAAGCCAAGCTGCGTTTGGGTAAAGAACCGGAGTTCAAACTCAGCGAACATCCGAGCCTGAAACGCCGTATTAAAAATGACATCTGGTAATTTCGGCTGATTGCCGCCATATCAGGCCGTCTGAAACTTTTTCAGACGGCCTTTTGCATATCCCGATATAATAACGGGCAATTTACCTTATTTTTGCAGACTGCCGAACGGATTGAAACATTCGGCGTACCCGAATCAGGCCGTCTGAAAAACACCATATCACCATATATAGAAAAACAAACAGAAAAGACAAAATGAAATTTATCGACGAAGCAAAAATCGAAGTCGCCGCAGGCAAAGGCGGCAACGGCGCAGTGAGTTTCCGCCGTGAAAAATTCGTACCGCGCGGCGGCCCTGACGGCGGCGACGGCGGCAAAGGCGGCAGCGTGTTTGCCGTAGCAGATGAAAATATCAACACCTTGGTGGAATACCGCTTCGTGAAGCGTTATCAAGCCAAAAATGGCGAAAAAGGGCACGGCTCCGACCGTTACGGCGCCGGTGCGGACGACATCTTTCTGCATATGCCCGTCGGCACGCTTATCCGCGACATCGACACCGACGAAATCGTTGCCGACCTTACGCACCACGGCCAGCAAGTCTGCTTGGCCAAAGGCGGCAAAGGCGGTCTCGGCAATATCCACTTCAAATCATCGGTAAACCGCGCCCCGAAACAGGCTACGCCGGGCGAAGAGGGCGAAGCGCGCAGCCTGATGTTGGAATTGAAAGTATTGGCTGACGTCGGCCTTTTGGGTATGCCGAATGCCGGTAAATCCACCCTGATCCGCGCCGTGTCCGCCGCCCGTCCGAAAGTTGCGGATTACCCGTTTACCACGCTGCACCCGAATCTCGGCGTTGTCCGTCTGGACGAAAACCAAAGTTTCGTAATGGCCGATATTCCCGGCCTGATTGAAGGCGCGGCCGAAGGCGCAGGTTTGGGACACCGCTTCCTCAAACACCTCTCGCGCACCGGCCTGCTGTTGCACGTTGTCGATTTGGCACCGTTTGACGAAACCGTCAATCCGGCCGAAGAAGCATTGGCCATCATCAACGAACTGCGTAAATACGATGAAGAGCTGTACGACAAACCGCGCTGGCTGGTGCTGAACAAGCTGGATATGCTCAGCGAAGAAGAGGCCGCCGAACGCACCACCGCCTTCCTCCAAGCCATCGGCTGGGACTATCCGCAGCCGGATGACCGCTTCGGCTTCGATATGACCACCCCGCGCCTCTTCAAAATCAGCGCACTCGCCCACCAAGGCACGCAAGAGCTGGTGCAGCAAATCGGAATGTACCTCGCCGAGAAAAAACGCCTCGAAGCAGAAGCTGCCGCAGCCGCACAAACCGAAATGCCGTCTGAAAACGCCGTGCAGACCGATTTGAATGTGTTGAAGGCGGAGTAAATATAACTTAATTTAGAATGGAGAGGTTTGTGATGTCGGGCTTTAACTTAAAAGTTAATGAAGTGGTGAAGCGTTCAGAGTTGCATGACCAATATGGCGGTAATAGGCAAAGTGGTATTTCAGCTTCTGCAAAAACACCGAATATTTTCCTTTTTACTCATCCGGAACAGGGGGAGGTACACGGTTATTATGACCGTTGGGAAGATAATGGTAGTACACTCTACTATTGCGGAGAAGGTCAAAATGGTGATCAGGAAATGATTAGAGGTAATAAGGCGATTTTGGAGCATAAAGTACAGGGCAAGGCATTGCGTATTTTTGTATCAGATACTGCTCCGGGATATGTCCGTTATATTGGAGAGTTTCAATTAGATGATGAAAAACCATATTCAATTAAAGAGACGCATAGTACGAATAATGGCCCGAAGCGTAGAACATTTGAATTTCATCTAAAAAAGAAATAAATAGTAATTTTATTGAAAACTTTCTTTCTAAAAGCTTTAAAGAAATATGCTGAACCTCTACAACACCCTAACCCGTCAAAAAGAAGCTTTCGTTCCAATCAATCCCGAAAACGTGCGGATGTATGTTTGCGGTATGACGGTGTACGACTACTGCCATCTCGGCCACGCGCGGGTGATGGTGGTGTTTGATATGATTGCGC
>JAUNKU010000104.1 GCA_030532645.1 Neisseria sp.
CTGCAACTGCAATCCGTGTTCCATAAAATTGTGGACGATATTTACCGCGATGAAGCACTCAACCGCGCCATTCCCGATTTGGAAAGTATGGCGCGCTACCAAGCCGTTCTGGAAGATTTGCAGGATTTAGGTAGCGAAGCCTATGTTTTTGAAGGAAAACTGCCCGAGCCGGAAGGCAATAAAGCCATCGGCTGGCTGTATTGTGCCGAAGGTTCCAATTTGGGCGCGGCATTTCTGTTTAAAGACGCGCAAAAACTGGATTTCACCGCCGAACACGGTGCGCGCCACCTGGCGCCGCATCCGGACGGCCGCGGCAAACACTGGCGCGAGTTTGTCGAATATCTGAACAAACTCGGCTTGGACGAAGCCGCCCAAGCCGAGGCGGTAGAAGGTGCGAAAGAAGCGTTTGCTTTTTATAAGGTGATTTTGCGCCGCATTTTCGACTTGCCGGAAGGCCACGAAGCGCCGCAGCAAGCTGTGCCGCATCATTGATTGCCGGTTTCGGATCATTCAGGCCGTCTGAAAACAGACAGTTTCTGTAAAGCAGAGACTGCCCGTTTTCAGACGGCCTGTTATGGTTTTAGGCAGATGATTTTTTATGGTTGGAGGGATATGGTTGCAGCTTCGATATTTTACCCTCTTCCAAGCCCTCTCCCTTAAAGGGAGAGGGGAGAATTGCTGAGGGAAACCGGCCGTTTTTCAGACGGCCTCGGCCAGCAGTTTTTCAATCTCGCTGCTCAATTCCAGCGGTTTCTCGCTGGGCGCATAGCGGGCCACTACTTCGCCTTTGCGGTTGACGAGAAACTTGGTGAAGTTCCATTTGATGTCGCTGCCTTCGCGTTTTTCTCCGAGTGAAGCCAAACGCAGGAGCAGGGCTTGGAAGGCGCTGCCGCCTTGGTCTTCGGGCTGTTCGGCTTTCAGATAAGTGTAGAGCGGATGTTCGTTGGCACCGTTGACTTCGGTTTTGTCGAAAATGGTAAATTTTGTGCCGAATTTCATTTGGCAGATTTGGGCGATTTCGCCGGTAGCTTCGGGCGCTTGTTCGCGGAATTGGTTGCTCGGGAAATCGAGGATTTCCAAGCCTTGTCCACGGTATCGGGCGTAGAGCTGTTGCAATTCTTCGTATTGCGGCGTCAGGCCGCAGCGGGTGGCGGTATTGACAATCAGCAGAACTTTGCCTCGGTAGTTGCTCAGGGGGACGGCTTGGCCTTGGGCATCGGTCATTGTGAAATCGTAGAGGGAAGCCATTTTGTTTCCTTTCGGTGAAAAGGGCGATTATAAAAGAAGATGCGGTTGAAAGGGCAGGGCGCAGAAAAAGGCCGTCTGAAAACAGGTGTTGTTTTCAGACGGCCTTGCTTAATGCTTGTTAAGCCGGATTAAGCTTTTTTGCTGAACAGCAGCTTAGTAGTCTGCCACGCGAAGATACACGCGCCGCCGATGAATACCAAGTCGCCGAAAGTACGAACCCAGCGCAGTGATTGCAGGAATTCTTGCTGCATAAAGCCTTCGCTGCGTGCATACCACAGACCGTGGGTGATGCTGGCTGAGGCTTGGTACACGCCGATCGGCAGCAGGCTGGTGGCAATCATCAGTACCAGACCGCCGTTAAGCATCCAGAAGCCGCGGCTCATCATTGCTTCGTCCAGTTGGTAGTCCGGACGGATATAGCGGGCAACCAGCAATACAAAGCCCAGTGCGAGGAAGCCGTACACGCCGAACAAGGCTGCGTGTGCGTGGACTGCGGTGGTGTTCAAACCTTGGATGTAGAACAGTGAAATCGGCGGGTTAATCATAAAGCCGAATACGCCGGCACCGATCATATTCCAGAATGCAACGCCGACAAAGCACATCAGCGGCCAGCGCAAACGCTGCATCCAAGGGGTTGCGTGTTGGTAACGCCAGTGTTCGTAAGCTTCGTGGCCGAGCAAAATCAGCGGTACAACTTCCAAAGCCGAGAACGATGCGCCCACTGCCATTACAGGCGTGGTGGTACCGGTGAAGTACAGGTGGTGGAAGGTACCCGGTACGCCGCCGACCATAAACAGCGAAGCGGCAACCAAAGAAGCTACGGTAGCCGAACGGCGGCTTACCAAACCCAAGTTGAAGAAAATAAATGCCAAAGCAGCGGTGGCGAATACTTCAAAGAAGCCTTCTACCCACAGGTGAACCACCCACCAGCGCCAGTATTCCATTACGGCGATGTTGTCGTGCTGACCGTAGAACAAACCCGGTGCATAGAACACGCCTACGCCGACCATAGAGGCAACGAATACGGCCAACAGGTTTTTGTCGCTGGTTTTGTCGCGGAACGCGGTTACGGTACAACGCAGCATCAGGAACAGCCACAGCAACAAGCCGACCAACAGCAGGAGCTGCCAGAAGCGGCCCAAATCCAAGTATTCATAACCTTGATGGCCGAACCAGAACGCAGTTGTACCCGGCTCGATGGCACCGCTCAAAGTGAAGAAGTTACCGGCATAAGAGCCTGCTACCACGATAAACAGCGCGATGTACAGGAAATTCACGCCTGCGGCTTGGAATTTCGGATCTTTGCCGCCGTTGATAATCGGTGCAAGGAACAGGCCTGCAGTCAAGAAACCGGTAGCAATCCAGAAAATGGCCGTTTGGATATGCCAAGTACGCACCAGTGCATACGGGAACCACTTGGAAATCTCAATGCCGTAGAAAGTTTGGCCTTCAACCGTATAGTGCGCGGTAATACCGGCAAGCAATACTTGCACCACAAACAGCGCCACAGTCAGGAACACATATTTGCCCAAAGCTTTTTGCGAAGGGGTCAGCGTCAGACGGCTCAGAGGATCTTGTGCAGGTGCAGCAGGCTCTTCTTCGTGTTTGCGCAGGAAATGATAGCCCCATACCAGCAAGCCTACACCGGCCAGCAGGAATACCACGCTGGCAACAGACCACATAATGTTTTCAGTGGTCGGCACGTTGTCAATCAAAGGCTCGTGCGGCCAGTTGTTGGTGTAAGTGGCATCAGATTCAGGACGGTCGGTCGAAGCCGCCCAAGCTGTCCAGAAGAAGAAGCGGGTCAGATATTCGCGTTGCTTGGCATCAGGCAGCGTGCCGTTTTTCATCGCAAACGCATCACGGGTTTTCTCCATTGCAGGATCATCGCCGTACAGCGTGATGTAATAAGGCGCAACCGCTTCAATCGCTTGAACGCGCGTATCGCTCAGCACAACCGCACCGTCTGCACCCACTTGGCCGCCTTGGCGGTATTCGGTTTTCAGACGGCCTTGCAATGCCGCTTTTTGCTCGTCAGACAATTCGGCAAAGGCTTTACCGTGTTCTTTTTGCGCGCTGATTTCCAGCCACGCTTCCAGCTCGCGGTGTAGCCAGTCGGCCGTCCAGTCAGGTGCTTGGTACGCACCGTGGCCGAAAACCGAACCCAGCTCCATACCGCCGGTTGCCTGCCAAGCAGACTGACCGGCCAGAATGTCGTCTTTGCTGATAACGGTTTCACCGCTTTGTGTTACATAACGATCGGGGACGGGCGGCGCCTGACGGTACACCTCAACCCCCAAATAGCCCAAAATGGAAAAGGTTACCGCCAATACTGCTATCAGCGAAAACCACAGCTTTTTATACTGTCCCATGGTTTGCTCCTTGTTGGATAAAAATCGGTTAGTTGTGTTGAATTAAAATTCATAAAATATGAATGTTAAATAGTGTAGCACGGTTTGCCTGCAAAGCAAAGCGGAAGATGGCTGCGGATAACTCTGAAGCTGTTCTGTATGCTGAAAACAAAAGGATTTCGCTGTGTTAAGATAATTAAAGAGGCTCGGCGGTGCGTGTAACGTTTTTCAGACGGCCTTTTGCACTTTTTTGCCGAAAATGACTTTAAAAACACGTTTCGGTCGAGAATTTGATTTAAATCAAATAATGAAAAAGGTTCTTTAAATATAATTCTTTTAAACCAAAGTTTCAGCCAAAAACCGAGCTGCTGCAAATGCGGAAGGAGGCTCTGCCGGAAGCGGGCGGAGCGGTTCGGATAAGGCATAAAAACCTCGAAAGGACACAATCATGAAAATGCAAAAAACCGTTTTGGCTTCTTTGCTCGCTTCTGTATTCTTGTTGGCCGGCTGTAACGACGACAAGAAACCGGAAGAGCCTGCTGCCGCTTCTGCTGCCTCAGCCGAACAAAAAGCCGAAGCCGCTGCACCGCAAGGCGAACTGCCTGTTGTTGATGCGGTAATGACTCAAGCGCCGATGGCTCCGCCTCCGATCGACCGCGACTACCCTGCAAAAGTAGTTGTGAAGATGGAAGTGCTGGAAAAAGTTATGCAGATGACTGACGGCGTGGAATACAAATACTGGACATTCGGCGGCGACGTTCCGGGTCAAATGATCCGTGTACGCGAAGGCGATACCGTTGAAGTTCAATTCTCCAACCACCCGACTTCTTCCGTACCGCACAACGTAGACTTTCACGCGGCTACCGGCCCTGGCGGCGGTGCTGAATCAAGCTTTACTGCTCCCGGCCACACTTCTACGTTCAGCTTCAAAGCGCTGCAACCGGGCTTGTACATCTACCACTGCGCGACCGCGCCTGTGGGTATGCACATTGCCAACGGTATGTACGGTTTGATTTTGGTTGAGCCGAAAGAAGGCTTGCCGAAAGTGGACAAAGAGTTCTACATCGTTCAAGGCGATTTCTACACCAAAGGCAAATACGGTGAAGCCGGTCTGCAACCGTTCGATATGGAAAAAGCCATCAAAGAGCAGCCTGACTACGTTGTATTCAACGGTCACGTAGGTTCTCTGTTGGGTGACAACGCATTGAAAGCCAAAGTGGGCGAAACCGTACGTATGTTCGTAGGTAACGGCGGTCCTAACTTGGTGTCTTCTTTCCACGTTATCGGCGAAATTTTCGATAAAGTGTATATGGAAGGCGGCAGCGCGGTGAACGAAAACATCCAAACCACGCTGATTCCTGCCGGCGGCGCAGCCATTGTGGACTTCAAACTGGACGTTCCGGGCAGCTTTACACTGGTTGACCACTCTATCTTCCGCGCATTCAACAAAGGCGCATTGGGTCAGTTGAAAGTAGAAGGCGAAGAAGATAAAGAGATCTACTCAGGCAAACTGAGCGAAGGCGTATATCTGCCTGAAGGCGGCGCAATCCAAACCGTTCCGTTGAACGAAGAAGAAAAAGCCAAAGTAGAAGCCGGTGCGCCTAAGGCTGCCAATAAAGAAGAGCAAATCAAATTGGGTAAATCCGTATTTGATGCCAACTGCTTGGCTTGTCACGGCCCTGAAGGCAAAGGCGTAGAAGGCGCATTCCCTCCGCTGGCCGAGTCTGACTACATCGCTGCTGATCCGATGCGTGCAGTATCTGCGGTTGTGAAAGGCGTGAGCGGTAAGATTACCGTGAACGGCAAAGAGTACAACAGCGTAATGCCAGCATTGGGCTTGAAAGACGACGAAGTAGCCAACGTGGTAACTTACGTTCTGAACAGCTTTGGCAACAAAGGCGGCGAAATCACGCCTGAACAAGTGGCCAAAGTACGCAGCGGCAAATAATAAACTGCTGTAAGTTTCAGACGGCCTCCAACCTCCGGAGGAGGCCGTCTGAAAAAACATCTGAAATAAATACCGAAAACAAGATTCGCGCAAGCAAACAAAATCGGGCAAAAGCCCGCATCTGAATAACACTAAAAACGAAAAACAGCACACTATGAACCGAGTTTCCGCACTTTTCATCATCGGCGCATTGGCCGCAGGCGCAGCACAGGCCGCACCGCAGATGGCCGACATCAGCGGCGGCAAATACCGTCCGCTGTATCTCAACAAAGATACGCCGCTGATCAGCGTGAAACCTTATAAATTAGATAAATTTCCGATTACCAACCGCGAATTTGCCGAATTTGTCGGCAAAAATCCGCAATGGCAGCGTGGTAAAGTTTCCAGCAAACAAAGCGACAGCCGCTATCTCCAACAATGGACGGCTCAAAACGGCCGCTTCGCGCCGAAAACCGAAGATTTGGATAAACCTGTAACCAATGTTTCTTGGTTTGCCGCCAATGCCTACTGCCGCGCCCAAGGCAAACATCTGCCGACCATCAATCAATGGGAGTTTGCCGGCCGCGCTTCCCGTTTGAAGGCCGACGGCTCGCAAGAAGCCAGCTACCGTGAAACCATTTTGAACTGGTATGCCGAAGGCAGCAGCAAAGGCCTGAAAAAAGTCGGCAGCGGCAAACCGAATTACTGGGGCGTGTATGATATGCACGGCCTGATTTGGGAGTGGACAGAAGACTTCAACAGCAGTCTGCTCAATTCCGGCGGCGTAGATGCTTCAATGTTTTGCAGCGGCGCAGCCGCAGGCGCAGCCGATCCGGGCGATTATGCCGCTTTCCTGCGCTACGGCTTCCGTACCAGCCTGCAAGCCAAATTTGCCGTTCACAATTTAGGCTTCCGCTGCGCCCAATAGCGGCGGCAGACTGATATTTTTTAAACCTTTTTTATTTCCTTTCCTTGTTTTCCTGCCTTCTCAAACTGGCTTCGCGGCACTTCGGTGCCGCATTTTTTTT
>JAUNKU010000105.1:0-4075 GCA_030532645.1 Neisseria sp.
ACGGCTTTGATGTACGGGCGGTTAAAGAGGCGGCAGAACTCGGCGCTTTCGTCGCCGTGAAACTGCAAAATATCCAGCGGAATATTGGCCAACACTTCGCGTACTTCGCTTTCGGCGGCGTTGACAAACAGGCCGACAATGCTGACGAAAGGCGGTACGGCGCGGACGATTTCCTGTGCCTGAGCGATGGAGACGGCGCGTTTGCTACCGGCAAAAAACACCAAGCCAATCGCGTCCGCGCCCAGCTCGGCAGCGGTTCGGGCATCTTCGGGGCGGGTGAAGCCGCAGATTTTTGTGCGTATCATCGGGCACTCCATAACCAATCGGGTTCGGCGGGCGTTTCTACGCCGAAGTGTTCGGGATAATCCACGCCGGTCAGATACAGGCCGTCCGGCATAAAGGTCGGCGGCGCTTTCAGACGGCTTTTTTCGGCCAGCAAATCGGCGAAACCCTGTACGGAAAGCCGTCCGTTGCCGACATAAACCAGCGCGCCGACAATATTGCGTACCATATGGTGCAAAAAGGCGTTGCCGTGCAAATCCAGCACTATCAGGCTTGCCGTGCCGCGCAATTCGGCGCGGTACATTGTTTTCACGGGCGATTTGGCTTGGCACTGCGATGCGCGGAAGCTGGAAAAATCGTGCGTGCCGACCAGCATCGCGGCGGCTTCCTGCATCGCGGCCAAATCCAGCGGCGTGTGCGTCCAACCGGCTTTGCCTGCCAGCATCGGCGAGCGCACAGGCGAACATTGCAGAATGTAGCGGTAGCGGCGGCCGAAAGCATCGAAGCGGGCGTGAAATTCAGACGGCACTTTCTGCGCGCGCCAAACCGCCGCGCCTTCGGGCAGCAGGCTGTTTACGCCGCGTATCCACGATTGTTCGCCGCGTTCGGCAAATGTATCGAAATGGACGACTTGCGCGGTGGCGTGTACGCCGGTATCGGTGCGGCCTGCGGCAATGGTGGCCACCGGTTCGCCTGCGATTTTGCTTAACGCAGCTTCCAGCGCGCTTTGTACGGTCGGCAGACCGTCGGCCTGCTTCTGCCAGCCGAAAAAACGGCCGCCGTCATAAGACAGCGTTAAGGCCCAGCGCACGGGCTTCGGCGCGGCATCGGGCAGAGGGGTGTGCGGCGGCAGTCCGTTTTCAGACGGCCTTTCGGTGTTCGTAACCATATTCTGTTTGAAAAATCCGGGTTCGGCATTATATCGGGCTTTACCTGCTTTTGCTTGCCTGCATCAGAAAAGTCAGTGCAAAACCAAGCCGTTCGCGGTATGATTGCCGTTTTGACCGGGCAGCCGTAACGAGATGAAAATTTTAAGCGATTTATTGGCGGTTATCCTGTTTTTCGTTACCTACACCGTAACCAAAAACATTATCTGGGCAACGGCGGTAGCATTGGTTATCGGCGTGTTGCAGGCCGCGTTTGCCTATTGGAAAAACGGCAGGCTGGAAGCGATGCAGTGGATCAGCCTGATTTTGATTGTCGTGTTCGGCGGCGCAACCATTGTATTCGGCAATCCGCAGTTTATTATGTGGAAGCCGACCCTGCTGTTTTGGGCAGGCGCAGCGGCCATTGTCATCAGCCAAATGCTGGGCAAACAGCCCTTGCAGGCTTTGATGGGCAAGGAATTGTCGCTGCCCAATGCCGTCTGGAAAAAGCTCGCCCAAATGTGGGCGGCGTTTTTGGTATTTATGGGCGCGGCGAATCTGGCCGTAGCCTATACCGTCAGCGAAGAAATGTGGGTGAACTATAAACTGTTTGGCTCGACCGCGCTGATGGTGCTGTTTATGATTGCCCAAGGCGTGTATTTGAGCCGCCATTTGAAAGAGGAACAATAACAATGAGCGATTTGTCATACTTTATGCTGCTGGCCACCGACGGTGAAGACGTACACGAAGCACGCGCCGCCGCACGTCCCGAACATCTGGCGCGTTTGGAAGCGCTGAAAGCCGAAGGCCGCTTGCTGACTGCCGGCCCGACACCGTTGCCCGACAATGCCGAGCGTGTATCCGGCAGCCTGATTATCGCTGCATTCGCTTCTTTGGACGAAGCCGAAGCGTGGGCAGGCGAAGATCCTTATGTACAGGCCGGCGTGTATGAAGAAATTTTAATCCGTCCGTTCAAAGCGGTATTCAAATGACTATGCAGGATAAAATGGCGGCGCTGCTGGAAAGTTTGTCGCCCGAGGTATTCGAGTTCCAAGATGACAGCCATCTGCACGCCGGACACGCGGGCAACAAAGGCGGCGGCCATTACAGCATTTTGGTGGTCAGCAGCGCGTTTGAAGGCTTGTCGCGCATTATGCGCCAGCGCAAGGTAAACGAAGCTTTGCAGCCGCTGTTTTCAGACGGCCTGATTCACGCTTTATCCGTGCGCGCGCAAACGCCCGAAGAATTTTTCAATTAATCTGAAAAGAGTAAACACAATGAACAAAAAAATCTTTGCCGCGGCTTTGGCCGCCGCCGTATCCGGCAGCCTGATGGCGCAAACGCTGGTTACCGTAAACGGTACCAAAATCGACAGCAGCGAAATCGACCGCCAAGTGAAATTCCTGCAACAAGAAGGCCAAATCAAAGGCGATTCGCCTGCCTTGCGCCAAGAATTGCTGAGCCGCACGGTAACGCGCACACTGATTGCACAAGAAGCACGCCGTCTGAAATTGCAGGATATGCCTGAATTTAAAGAAGTCAGCGAGAAAGCACGCGCCGCCGCCAAGCAGCACGGCGTGGACAAGCAGGCCGGTTTCAAACAGCAGTGGGAAGATTACCAAACCGATTTGCTGAACCAAGCCTTTATCGTCAATACTTTGAGCAGCAATCCGGTCAGCGAAAAAGAAGTGAAAGACACTTACGATGCCTACAAAAAACGCTATAACGGCACAGGCGAAGTACAGCTCGGCCAGATTATGACTTCCCAAGAAGCGCGCGCCAAAGAAGCCGTGGCCGAGCTGAAAGCGAAAAAAGCCTTTGCTGATGTTGCCCGCCGCTACTCCGAAGAGCCGGGCGCAGCGCAAACGGGCGGTATCGATCCAAACTATGTTTCGCTGAAAGATTTGGAAGAAGAAGCGCCGCCGGTGTACAACACCGTGAAAAACCTCGGCAAAGGCCAGTTCAATAAAACACCGCTGGTCGGCAACAATATTTACGCCGTATTTTATGTTAACGACAAGCGTACCATCAGCGTGCCTGCGTTCGACCAGCTGAAAAACACCATCGGTGCCGATTTGGAAGAACGCCGCGTTGCCGCTGCCATCGGTGCGCTGTACCGAAAAGCGCAAATCGTACCGGCCAAATAAGGAACACAATGAAAGCGAAATATCTTGCTGCCGTATTGGCTGCCGCCGTATCGGCGGCAGTGGCCGCGCCGAAGATTGACGATGCGCGTATCGACCAGATTATCCAAGAAGTAAACGCCGAAAATGCGCCTGAGTTTGCCCAAATTCCGGCTGCCGAACTGCGCAGCCATATCGAGCGCAATTTGCAGGCGATGGACGCGCTGCGCGATAAAGCGTTGGAAATCGGTTTGGACAAGAAACCGGCCGTCCGCGCCGAATGGCAGAATCTGGAAGCGCGTTTTTATGCCGAAAAATACGGCCAATATTTGGAAGACAGCATTGAAATCAGCGATGAAGAGCTGCGCCGCGCCTATGACGAACGCACGCGCGTGATTAAAGTCCAGCAGGTGCGTTTCGATACCGTCGAGCAGGCGAAAGAAGCGCAGCAGCTTCTGCTCAAAGGCCTGAGCTTTGAAGAGCTGATGGCGCGTTATCCGAACCGCGACCACCAAATGACGGACTTTGTTTCTTTGGACGAGCTGACGCCCGAAATCGCCGCAGCCGTTGCGCCGATGAAGCGCGGCGAAATCAGCGCCGAGCCGGTGGAATACCAGCAGCGTTTCTATCTGCTGAAACTGGCAGCCGACCAGCGCCACCCCGACGCGCCGCCGTTTGCCGCCGTGAAAGACCAGTTGCTGAAACAGGCCAAGCAGCAAAAAGCGCAGGAACAGATTGCCGAATGGCTGAAATCTGTCGGCATTGAAACCGAATAAAACGGTTTGAGGCCGTCTGAATATTCCG
>JAUNKU010000105.1:4175-6400 GCA_030532645.1 Neisseria sp.
TGTGTAACGGAGGAAAAAGAAATGGATTACGGTATGTACAATATTGCCGCGCTGCTTCTGCTGCCGTTGTTGACGGTGGCAGGCTGGTTTTTGCTGCGCCGCGTGTTGTTTAGAGGCGGAATGGCGGCGGACAAAGTAAACAAAGGCGCGGCTGTGCTGGTGTCTTGGCAGGTATGCGCGGCGTTTTGCGGCTTCTGGCTGTTCGGCTGGCTGGGCAACCTGTATTTCACCGGCAAAGGCGAAGCCGGTATTGCCGGTATGATTTTTTCCGCTTTGGCCGGTGCGTGGCTTGTGCCTTTGCTTGCCGGTGCGCTGTATTTGCGCGGCAAACTGCCTGCGGCTTCCGGCGTGTGGCGCGCTTGGGGCATCATACTGATTCCGCTGTTGTGGGCGTTTTTGCTGCTGCTTTGGGTTTGGCTGCCGTTTGTGCTTTTTACGGTGTGAATGTGCTAAAAACTGCCGAAAACGGCGGTTTTCTGCTACTATTTACCCGATTTTTGCCGCTGCGGCGGCGCAGGTTTTTTTACGTTGTTTTTCAGACGGCCTTGGCAGGACGGTGTCGTGCCTGCTGCACAGGAAAGGCCGTCTGAAAAAGTACAGGCGGAGCCTGCAAGCAATATGACGAGGAGCAAACTATGCAGCATTACCAAGCGCCGGACGAGAACGGCTTTTTCGGCGAACACGGCGGTCTTTTTGTTTCGGAAACGCTGATTCCGGCTTTGCAGGAGCTGGCCGCCGCCTATCAGGAAGCCAAACAAGATCCTGAATTTTGGGCGGAATTCCGCCGCGATTTGAAGCATTACGTCGGCCGCCCCAGCCCGGTTTACCACGCCGAGCGGTTGAGCGAACATTTGGGCGGCGCGCAAATCTGGTTGAAACGCGAAGATTTGAACCACACCGGCGCGCATAAAGTGAACAACACCATCGGTCAGGCGCTGCTGGCGAAACGTATGGGCAAAAAGCGCGTGATTGCCGAAACCGGCGCAGGCCAGCACGGCGTGGCGAGTGCGACGGTGGCCGCGCGGTTCGGTATGGCGTGCCACGTTTATATGGGTGCGGACGACATCCAACGCCAAGCGCCGAATGTGTTTCGTATGAAACTCTTGGGCGCGAATGTGGTCGGAGTGGAGAGTGGCAGCCGCACGCTGAAAGATGCGATGAACGAAGCGATGCGCGAATGGGTTGCCCGTGTGGACGATACGTTTTACATCATTGGTACGGCCGCAGGCCCTGCGCCGTATCCCGAAATGGTGCGCGACTTCCAATGCGTGATCGGCAATGAAGCGAAAGAGCAGATGCACGAAACCATCGGCCGCCAGCCCGATGTGGCGGTTGCCTGCGTGGGCGGCGGTTCGAACGCCATCGGCCTGTTTTACCCGTATATCGGTGAAGAAAACGTGCGCCTGATCGGCGTGGAAGCAGGCGGAAAAGGCGTGGATACGCCCGAACACGCCGCACCGATTACCAGCAAAGCGCCAATCGGCGTGCTGCACGGTTTCCGCAGCTATCTGATGCAGGACGAAAACGGCCAAGTGCTCGGTACGCACTCGGTGTCCGCCGGTTTGGACTATCCCGGCATCGGCCCGGAACACAGCCATCTGGCCGACATCGGCCGTGTGGAGTATCACGCCGCAGGCGACGAAGCCGCGCTGAACGCTTTTGATTTGCTCTGCCGTTTTGAAGGCATTATCCCCGCGTTGGAAAGCTCGCACGCGCTGGCTTGGGCGGTGGAAAATGCGCCGAAAATGAGTAAAGACCAAGTGATTTTGGTGAACTTGTCCGGCCGCGGAGATAAAGATATCAATACTGTGGCGAAATTGAAGGGGATTGAGCTGTAAGGGTAAGGCCGTCTGAAAACCGGATTTTCAGACGGCTTTTTTGTTTCGGATATTGGGGCGGAGGAGATACTCGGGTCAAGCCCGAGTATGACGGAACGGTTGGAATTTACAGTGCGGTTTGTAGGTTTATGAGCCGCAGACCGGATTTCAACCCGGCAAATACAGTGTTTGCAAATCCGGCATTTTTTTTGCCGGGATAAAGCCTAGCCTACGGTTTATTGCATTGAAGTAAACGAAATTGTACGTTCCCACAAGCCCGTCATACTCGGGCTTGCCCCGAGTATCTCCCCCGTTTCATTCACAGGCACTTTCGTTTTATATAAAAAGGCCGTCTGAAAACAGAAACAAGCTGTTTTCAGACGGCCTTTCTTCATTTATTGCTTAACG
>JAUNKU010000106.1 GCA_030532645.1 Neisseria sp.
GTAACCGTTTCCGGCACCGGCCCTACCCAATGCAGCATCAAATTATCCGGCGAAACCAAAATTCTCGGCGTAAACTGCAAATAACGCCCCGAAATACCGCAAGGCCGCCTGAAAACAAGTGCAACGCAGTTTCTGCGAAGCGGAAATGTTTTCAGACGGCCTTTTTCAGTACTAACCGGCTTGGCAAGAATCCGCGAGTGAGAAAGGAAAATTGCGTATTTTTCATCATCAAGCATTTTCCCGACCGCCTCGCGTTATATTCTCCAACAACCTCGTCATACTCGGGCTTAACCCGAGTTTCCCCCATCGGCCTCTCTGAGAACTAATCCGATTCCGATAGAACCGCCCGCCCGTTCCGCGCTATAATCCGCCTTTTATTTCAGCGCAATTTCAAAATGACCAAACGCCACGCCTATCTTCTGCTGACCGTACTGTTCACCCTGCTGTTTATCGGCTTGATTACCGCAGGCAGCTATCTGTATTCCATTCAGAGCAAACAATTCGCCGTTGCCGCCTTCCTGTTCGCTTTCGGCGCCGTATTCGGCCAAATTACCTCGCTGGCACTGTTTCTGCGCGAAGTAGCACGCAACCGCGCGATTGCCGCCGCCGTAAAGGAGCAGCAAAATGGATAAAATCGTGCTGGCCAGCGGCAATGCAGGCAAATTAAAAGAATTTGCCAAACTGTTTGCCGAACGGAATATCGAAATCCTGCCGCAATCGCAATTCAATACGCCCGAATGCCCCGAACCGTATTTCACTTTCGTTGAAAACGCGCTTGCCAAAGCACGCCACGCCGCCAAACACAGCGGCCTGCCGGCTTTGGCGGACGACAGCGGCATTTGTTTCCCTGCACTGGGCGGTGCGCCGGGCGTATTGTCGGCACGTTTTGCAGGCGAGCCGAAATCTGATGCCGCTAACAATGCCAAAGCCAGCGCGGAGCTGTCCGGAAAAGCCGACCGCTCCTGCTATTACGTTTGCGTGCTGGTATTCGTACGCCACGAAAATGATCCGCAACCCGTTATCGCCGAAGGCATCTGGCACGGCCGCTGGCAAGAACAAGCTGCCGGTGAAAACGGCTTCGGCTACGATCCGCACTTTTTCTTGCCGCAATACGGCTGCACCGCCGCCGAATTGTCGCCCGAACAGAAAAACGCCGTCAGCCACCGCGCCCAAGCCCTGCGCATATTGATGGAAAAACTCAGCGCATTTTAATTGCCGGACAACGCAAAGGCCGTCTGAAAACACAGCAGAAAGCTGTATTTTCAGACGGCCTCGTTTATTGATTTGCCGCCGCTGCAAGCGCAAAACTGCCTTTACAGACTTCAACGCGCCCCGGCCTGCGGATAAGTTCCCTCAATCAAAATTTCACGGCCGACTTCCTGCAAATTCCGATGGCCGGTAAACGCCATACTCAAATCCATTTCGCGGTACAGAATTTCCAGCGCACGGCTGACGCCTTCTTCGCCGTACGCCCCCAAGCCGTACAGAAACGCACGGCCTGTCATCATACCGCGCGCGCCGAGCGCCCACGCTTTCAGCATATCTTGGCCGCTGCGGATACCGCCGTCCAGCCATACTTCCGTGCCTCCGTTTACCGCCTGCACAATATCGGGCAAAGCCCGAATGCTTGATAACGCACCGTCCAGCTGGCGGCCGCCGTGATTGGAAACCACAATCGCATCTGCGCCGTTCTGCACGGCTTTTTCCGCATCTTCCGCGTCCAAAATGCCTTTCACAATCAGTTTGCCACCCCACAAATCTTTAATCCGCGCCACATCGTCCCAGCTCAGGCGCGGATCGAACTGCTCGCTCGTCCAAGAAGCCAGCGAAGCCATATCGCCGACATTTTCCGCGTGGCCGACAATATTGCCGAACGTGCGCCGTTCGGTATGCAGCATATGCCAGCACCATTCGGGTCTGGCAGCCAAATCCAGCCAATTGCGCAAACTCGGCTTCGGCGGCGCAGACAGGCCGTTTTTAATGTCTTTGTGCCGCTGCCCCAAAATCTGCAAATCAGCTGTCAGCACCAAAGCCGAACATTGCGCCGCCTGCGCCCGCCGGATTAAGTTTTCCATAAACCGCCGGTCGCGCATCACATAAAGCTGAAACCAAAACGGCGCAGACGTATTTTCCGCCACATCTTCAATCGAACAAATCGACATTGTGGACAAGGTAAACGGAATACCGAATTTCGCCGCTGCCCTTGCCGCAAGGATTTCACCGTCGGCACGCACCATACCGGTAAAGCCGGTCGGCGCAACAGCCAGCGGCATCTTCACTTTCTGCCCGACCATTTCGCTTTCCAGCGAACGCCCTTCCATATCCACCAGCACTTTCTGGCGCAGCTTGATCGGCACAAAATCGGCAGAATTTGCCCGATACGTTTCTTCCGTCCACGAGCCGGAATCCACATAATCGTAAAACATCTTCGGCACTTTGCGCTTGGCAACGCGCCGCAAATCTTCGATACAGCTTATCTTGCTCAAATCCCGCTTCAACATTCCGCTTTCCTTTCAATTTATTAGCTGCCGATTCGCCGTTTTACTGACCCAAAGCGCAAAGCCGTACTTTACGCCGGTTTTCAGGCGGCATCGGGCATAAATGTACCACAAAAGGCCGTCTGAAAAATGCCGCCAACCACCAATCAAAAATAAAAATTATTTCTATTTAATTCAAGCTATCCGCTTATAAATAAAAGCAAAACGCAATACTTGACTGATTCACTCAGCTATTGCACAATGCGCCCTGAACAGCAAACCTATCCGGTATTGAATATATTTATGAAATTAACCACCAAAGGCCGTTTTGCCGTTACCGCGATGCTGGATTTGGCAATGCACAGCGAAAACGGCGCGGTCAAGCTAAATGCCATCAGTGAGCGGCGCAGCATTTCGCTGTCGTATCTCGAACAGTTGTTCGGCAGACTGCGCCGCGCCGGCTTGGTTGAAAGCATACGCGGCCCCGGCGGCGGCTACATACTCGGCCGCAGCGCAGGCGACATCAATATCGCCGAAATCATTGCCGCCGCAGACGATACGCTCGATGCCACGCAATGCAGAAGCAAGGCCGACTGCCACCAAGGGCTGCCCTGCCTTACCCACAATCTCTGGGAAAACCTGAACCGTACTATCGACAACTACCTGAGCAGCGTTACCCTGCAAAGTGTTCTCGACCAATCACCCGAACACGGTGCAAAGGTTGTTACCCTGACCAAACACCCCGAACATTCCGACACAAACCGTTAAAGAGAAAACAAAATGACTGTGAACACCCCGATTTACCTCGACTACGCTGCCACCACGCCCGTTGATCCGCGCGTAGCCGAAAAAATGATTCCCTACCTGACCGAACATTTCGGCAATCCGGCTTCCAACAGCCACAGCTTCGGTTGGACAGCCGAAGAAGCCGTAGAAAACGCGCGTTATGAAATCGCCAAACTGATTAACGCCGATGCCAAAGAAATCGTGTTCACCAGCGGCGCCACCGAATCCAACAACCTCGCCATCAAAGGCGCGGCACACTTCTACAAAACCAAAGGCAAACATCTGATTACCGTCAAAACCGAACACAAAGCGGTTTTGGACACCATGCGCGAGCTGGAACGCCAAGGCTTCGAAGTCACCTATCTCGGCGTTCAGGAAAACGGCCTGATTGATTTGGAAGAACTCAAAGCCGCCATCCGCGAAGACACCATTCTCATTTCCGTGATGTGGGTTAACAACGAAATCGGCGTTATCCAAGATATTCCGGCCATCGGCGAAATCTGCCGCGAACGCAAAATCATCTTCCACGTTGATGCAGCGCAAGCCTGCGGCAAAACACCGATTGACGTAGAAGCCGCCAAAGTGGATCTGCTCTCAATGTCCGCCCACAAAATCTACGGCCCGAAAGGCATCGGCGCACTGTATGTTCGCCGCAAACCGCGCGTACGCCTCGAAGCCCAAATCCACGGCGGCGGCCACGAACGCGGCTTCCGCTCCGGCACCCTGCCCACCCACCAAATCGTCGGAATGGGCGAAGCCTTCCGCATCGCACGCGAAGAATTGGAAAAAGACACCGCCCACGCCCTGAAACTGCGCGAAGTGTTCCTGAAAGGCATCAAAGGCATCGAAGAAGTCTATATCAACGGCGACCTCGAAAACCGCGTACCGACCAATCTGAACGTCAGCTTCAACTTCGTCGAAGGCGAAAGCCTGATTATGGCCGTGAAAGACCTCGCCGTATCCAGCGGCTCGGCCTGCACCTCCGCCTCATTGGAACCGAGCTACGTCTTGCGCGCACTCGGCCGCAACGATGAACTGGCGCACTCATCACTCCGCATCACCTTCGGCCGTATGACCACCGAAGAAGAAGTCGCCTACGCCGCCGAACTGATTAAAGCCAAAATCGGCAAACTGCGCGAACTTTCTCCATTGTGGGAAATGTTTAAAGACGGCGTGGATTTGAGCAAAGTTGAGTGGGTAGAGCACTAATTGCTTGACACAAGGCCGTCTGAAAACACGGTTTCTGCGAAACTCAAAACAGCAAGTTTTCAGACGGCCTTTGATGCTGAACAACTTCCGTTATGGCCAATCACCGCAATCCTGATTTACAAGAATATGCCCGCCATCTCAAACAAAATATGACTTTGGCGGAACAGCGGATTTGGTTTCATCTGCGGAATAAGCGTTTGAACAGCATTAAATTCCGCCGTCAGCAAACCATCGGCAGCTATATTGTTGATTTTGTCAGTATGGAACACAAATTAGTGATTGAGCTGGACGGTGGGCAGCACAGCGAACAGCTTGTTTACGATGAAGCACGAACAACATTTCTGAAACAACAAGGTTTCCGTGTTTTGCGTTTTTGGAATAACGATGTTTTGCAGCATACGGCAGCGGTTTTAGAAACGATTGCCGCGGCCTGCGCCGCACACCCCCACCCTAACCCTCCCCCGCAAGCGGGAGAGGGAACAGATTACTGAATTATTAAACTTTGCTTGCTTGAAATGGCATTGCTTACTAATGCCAAACTGTAAACGCCCAAACCAAGTCAAAAGCCCCCTTTCCCACTTACGGAAAAGGCAACAGATTACTGAAATATCGAACTTTACCTGGTTGAAATAACATTGCATTAGCAAGCCAAACCGCAAACGCACAACCAACCTGAAACCAATCCCCTCTCCCGCTTGCGGGGGAGAGTTAGGGTGGGGGTGTCCGGCTTGAAAAGCCGGTATTTCCACCGCCATTCAAACAATACCGCCGTTTTCAGACGGCCAAACCCAAAAAACCAAAAGGACACATATCATGGCATACAGCGATAAAGTCATCGACCATTACGAAAATCCACGCAACGTCGGCTCGTTCGACAAAAACGACAGCGATGTCGGCACCGGCATGGTGGGCGCACCTGCCTGCGGCGACGTGATGAAGCTGCAAATCAAAGTAAACGAAGCCGGCGTAATTGAAGACGCGAAATTCAAAACCTACGGCTGCGGCTCGGCGATTGCTTCTTCTTCGCTGATTACCGAGTGGGTAAAAGGCAAGAGCTTGGACGAAGCCTTGGCGATTAAAAACAGCGCGATTGCCGAAGAATTGGAGCTGCCGCCGGTGAAAGTACACTGCTCGATTTTGGCGGAAGACGCGATTAAAGCGGCGGTGGAAGATTACCGCAAGAAACAGGGCTGAGTCAGGCTTAACGGCTTTTGCCGTTTCAAAAACCGAGTTTTTCAGACGGCATCTAAGGCCGTCTGAAAATCCGAATTCCCTTGCGGTTTAGCAATAACGTTTAGGGAAAATATTAGGGAAAATGCCTACAAGCCGCCTGCTCGTTATGCTTGGTTCAAGCCCGAGTATGACGAAATGGTAAATACAAGCATTCTATCAGCTGTCCACAAGACAACTTCAAAAAAGGATAAAGCAATGATTACATTAACCGAAAAAGCTGCCGAACATATCCGCAACTTCCTGACCAAACGCGGCAAAGGCGAAGGTATCCGCTTGGGCGTCAAAACCAGCGGCTGCTCCGGTATGGCTTATACTTTGGAGTTTGTTGATGAAGTGCAGCCGGAAGATATGGTATTTGAAGCGCACGGCGTGAAAGTATTTATCGATCCGAAAAGCCACGTTTATCTGGACGGTACGCAGCTGGACTACACCAAAGAAGGTTTGCAGGAAGGCTTCAAATTTGAAAACCCGAATGTAAAAGACGAATGCGGCTGCGGCGAAAGCTTCCACGTTTGATTTTTT
>JAUNKU010000002.1 GCA_030532645.1 Neisseria sp.
ATGACGGATGTTTTTTTGTATGACGGATTGAAAAAAGAAAAGGCCATCTGAAAAACAGGCTGTAGCTTGGGTTGGAGCGAAGCGGAAAACCGGCATTGCCGATGTTTCCATTCAGTCATTGTTGTCGAGGTTTCAACCCGACAACCTCATTCAAGAACCAAAAAACGTTGGATTTACGTTTCACTTCAACCCAACCTGCGCCCACTGTCTAAGCTTTCTGAAAGACGAACGGGGGAGATATTCGGGTCAAACCCGAGTATGACGGGTATTTTTTGTATGACGGATTGAAAAAAGAAAAGGCCGTCTGAAAACAGCATTGCAAAAGCTGCTGTTTTTCAGACGGCCTTGTTTCATACCGGAAACGGTTTATTTTTTCTTAAACCATTCTTCTTCAATCTTGGCGTAAGTACCATCGGCTTTGATGGCGGCCAAGCCTTCGTTGATTTTTTCACGCAAGCCGTCGCTGCGGCCTTTTTTCAGGGCGAAGCCGTATTCTTCTTTCGGGAAGCCCGGATCAACAAACATATTATAATCGGTGTCCGGATTGTTGGCGACGAAGTGTTTCACTACGCCGTCATCGCCTACGGTTGCGTCCACGCCGCCGGCGCTCAGTTCTTTAAATGCCAACGGCATATTTTCAAAGCGGCGGATCAGCTGGCTGTCTTTGCCTTGCAAGTCTTGCAGAATCAAATCGGCAGTGGTGCCGTTTTGTACGGAAACACTGTGGGTTTTCAAGTCTTCGAATTTTTTGATGTCTTTACCCTTCGCGCCGGTAACAATCATTTGGGTGGCTTGGTAGTAAGGATCGGTAAAGTCCACTTTTTCTTTGCGCTCGTCGGTAATGGTGATGCTGGCCAGCGCCACATCGCTGTCGCCTTTATCGACATTGGCGAAAATGCCTTCGAACGGGGTGTTTACAAATTCAAATTTGATGCCTGCTTTTTCGCCGGCGGCAGCCAGAATGTCGCGCGAGAAGCCGACTACTTTGTCGCCTTCCATATATTCGAACGGCGCGTAGGCGGCATCGGTGGCAACGATATAGGTTTTGTCGCTATCCAAGGCTGGTGCGGCGGCGTTTTGCTGCGCCGGTTCTTTCGAGCAGGCGGCCAGCATCAGGGCTGCGATACCGGCCAGCACGGCGGTTTTCTTGAACATCGGGATTCCTTTGTTAAAAATAGTTTAGAAAATAAATATAGTGTAAATATACAGGAATTTGCGCGTTTCTGACAAGGCAAAACCTGCTCTTGCCGTCTGAAAACGCGCGTTTGCCGTGAAAAAACATCAACCGAATTTCACGCCTTTATGCAGCGCAACCACGCCTGCGGTCATATTGTGGTAATCCACTTTGTCGAAACCGGCATCCAGCATCATTTGTTTGAGCGTTTCCTGATCGGGGTGCATACGGATCGACTCGGCCAGATATTGGTAGCTGTCGGCATCTTTGGCGATGACTTTGCCCATCAGCGGCAGCAGTTTGAAGGAATACAGATCGTAAGCGGGCGCGAGCGGTTTGAAGACTTTGGAAAACTCCAACACCAGCAGCGTGCCGCCCGGTTTGAGCACGCGGTACATTTCTTTCAATGCGGCATCTTTGTGCGTCATATTACGCAGGCCGAAGGCAACGGAAACGAGGTTGAAATAGTTGTCGGGAAACGGCAGTTTTTCCGCATCGGCCAAGGATACCGGCAAAATCAGGCCTTCGTTGAGCAGGCGGTCGCGGCCGACAGTCAGCATTGAGGAGTTGATGTCGGTCAGCCACACTTCGCCTTCTTTGCCTACGCGTTTGGCCCAGCCGCGCGAAAGGTCGCCCGTACCGCCGGCGATGTCCAGCACTTTGTCGCCTTTTTTCAGGCGCGCGGTGTTGATGGTGAAATGTTTCCACACGCGGTGCAGGCCGCCGGACATTACATCGTTCATAATGTCGTAGTTTTTTGCTACGGAATGGAATACTTCGGCCACTTTTCCGGCTTTTTCGCTCTCGTTTACGGTTTGGTAGCCGAAATGGGTTTGTTTGTCGCTCATAATTCTGCTTTCTGTTTTAATGTTTGCCGCAGCCGCCGCAGCTTTTGGCCGGAGGCTCGTTTTGTGCGTTTTCAGACGGCATACGCGATGCGCCGGCCGCTTCCAGCCGCGCCAGATAATCCGCCCACATTGTAGCGTATTCGTGCGCCGATTTATATAAATAATCCCAGTCGTACAGGCCGCTGTCGTGGCCGTCTGAAAAGGTGATTTTCAGGGCATAATTGCCGGCGGCGGAAAGGTCGGTAATGCTGACTTGCGCTTTGCCGGTCTGCAAAGTTTCCTGCCCTTTGCCGTGTCCGCGCACTTCTGCGCTCGGCGAATATACGCGCAGAAACTCGGCGCTGAGTGTTTTGGTTTCACCGCCGTACACCAAGCTCAATGCGTTGCGCTCGGGGTTCAGGCGGATTTCTTCGGGAATGGGATATTTCATTTTGTTTACACATTATCCATCAGATTTCAGGCCGTCTGAAAAAAAAGAAATGCTTCCAAGCTGACGGCAGGGTTGGTTTCTGTATCTGCTGCTTTTTAAGCCTTTAATTTTCGTTGCTATATTATTGTTTCTGCATTGTTTTAACCGCAATAGCCAGCCTAGATTGCTTGCAATGCTGTTGAAGCCAAACTTCCGATATGCTCCACCGACAGCAATGGTTCTGATGGATTAGGCACTTTACCCTCTCCCCACCCTCTCCCTTAAAGGGAGAGGGAGAAAGCATTGCTCCCTGTTACGGACATTGCTGCTTCTGATCGCTTTCTATCCGTTTTCAGACGGCATTACGGGCTGCAACATAGCAGGCAACACCTGCTTCGGTCATTTTTTGGCGCAAGGCATCGTCCGGCTCTTCGTCGCTGAATACCACATCGAAATCGTACACCGTCCCCATCCGCACCAAGGCGCTGCGGCCGCGGCCGGTTTGTTCCAAAGCAAGGCAGCGCGTGCGTGCGTTGGCCATCATTGCCTGCATTACGCTGACTTCTTTAAAGTCGAAATCGAGCAGCGAGCCGTCGGCTTCAACGCTGGCGGCACCGAGTACGGCATAATCGGCTTTAAACTGGTTGATAAAATCTACGGTTGCCACGCCGGTTACGCCGCCGTCCAAGGGGCGCACCACGCCGGAGGCGATAATGACGGTGTAATCCGTCCGCCCCGATACAATCGCGGCAACGTGGATATTGTTGGTAATAATCCGCAAGTTGCTGCGTTTTTTTACCAAAGCGGTCGCCACCGCTTCGATGGTGGTGCCGATGCTCATAAACAGGCTTGCGCCGTCGGGAATCTGTTCGGCAATCATATCAGCGATGTGCGCTTTTTCGGTTTGCAGCTTGCTTTTTTCAACCAGATAAGCGTTGTTTTCCAATGCCGCACCGGCAGTTGCGCCGCCGTGATAACGGTTCAGCAGCTTTTCTTCGCACAATTCGTTGATGTCGCGGCGGATGGTTTGCGGCGTAACGTCCAACTCGCGCGCAAGGTTTTCCACCGTCATAAAGCCGTTGTCGCGTATTAGGCGGATAATCCGCTCGTGGCGGCGCATTCTCGGAGCCATTGCCCTCTTCCTTTATAACGATGAAAACAGAACCATCAGAAACGGCGCGGCCAAGTTGATGATAAAGCCGTAGCTGACCGCCAGCGGTACAACCGCCAAACCGCCTGCGCTTTGGATAACGGGCAAGGTGAAATCCAAGCTGGTTGCGCCGCCGACATTCACGGCTGCCGAAGGATAGCGGCGCATAATCGGTGGAATCATCACCAAGGCAAAAAACTCGCGTGCCAAATCGTTAATCAGCGCCACGCTACCCCACACCGCGCCGTATGCCTCGGTCATCACAATGCCGGAAAGCGAATACCAGCCGAAACCGGACGCCAAAGCCAAACCTTTGCTCCACGCCACATCGGGCATCAGCAGCGCAAACAGCAGGCCGCCGGCAAAAGTGGCCGCCGCGCCGAGCAAGGCCGTCTGAACACCGCGCCGGTTAATCAGCACGGTACGCAGTTTCACGCCGTTGCCGCCGAGCTGGATACCGACAAACAGCATCAGCAGCATCAGCGCGTATGTTCCCGAGTTCTCCGGCGGCAGCCAAATCTCTTGAAATGCCCAGCCGAACAGCAAACCCAGCAACAAACAGGCAATCTGCTTGGCACTGCCCGCCATACTCGCCCCACCTTTTTTCTGCCCGGCAGCCGAGGCCGTCTGAAAAGGGAAGCGTTTGTCGAACCAAGCCAACAACAGCAGGTTCGGCAGCAGCAGACAAACAAACAGCAAAGCCGCCGCACCGAGGATAAAGCCCATACGGCTGCCCAAATCCGACACCTGCGACAGCGATACGCCGATTAAGGCCAAAATCAAGTAAATCAAGCCGTCCAACACACGGTCGATCGAGCGCAGCCACGGCTTGGGAATGCGGATAAAGTATCCGGCAAACAGCGGCGCGAGTATCGAAAAAATGGTGGACAAACTTTGCATATCGGTTTTTTCAGTGTGTTTTTTAATATTTTCAGGCGTTTTTGTACGGCAAAACCAAATCTACGGAAACTTGCCCCCTCTCCCGCTTGCGGGGGAGGGTTGAGGTGGGGGCGCGGCATCAGCCGCTTAAACGGTAGCAATCAGGAAAATTCCATTCAGGCAAATATCGGGTTTACCCGACCTGCCCTTATTTTCAGACGGCCTTTCCATTCAAAGCCGTCTGAAAACTGCCGGATTATTGATCCACAAACGCACGTTCAATCAGATAATCGCCGCGCTGACCCAATTTAGGCGAAGCGGTCAGGCCGAAGCTGTCAAGAATGGCGGCGGTATCGCGGTTCATTGCGGTGCTGCCGCACAACATTGCGCGGTCGTCTTGCGGATTCATCGGCGGCAGGCCGATGTCTTCAAACAATTTGCCGCTTTTCAGCAAATCGGTCAGACGGCCTTGGTGTTCGAACGGCTCGCGTGATACAACCGGATAGTAAATCAATTTTTCTTTCACCATTTCGCCTAAGTATTCGTGTTCGGGCAACTCTTTGGTAAAACGTTCGTAATAAGCCAAGTCTTTTTTGTAGCGCACGCCGTGCACCAAAATAACTTTTTCAAACTGCTCGTAAACCTCGGGGTCTTTGGTTACGCTCAAAAACGGGGCGATGCCGGTACCGGTGGAGAGCAGATAAAGGTGTTTGCCGGGGTTCAAATCGCCCAAAATCAGCGTACCGGTCGGCTTTTTGCTGATCAGCACGTCATCACCGACTTTCAAATGCTGCAAACGGCTGGTCAAAGGGCCGTCCTGCACTTTAATCGAGAAAAATTCCAAATGTTCTTCCCAGTTGGCCGAGGCTACGCTGTACGCACGCATCAGCGGCTTGCCGTCCACCATCAGGCCGACCATAACAAACTGGCCGTTTTCAAAACGCAAGCTGTCGTCGCGCGTGCAGGTAAAAGTAAAATAAGCATCGGTCCAATGGTGGACAGACAGCACTTTCTGGGTATTGAATGCAGCCATTTTCGGTTTTCCTTACAATAACAATCGGTTAAATTTCAGCTTTGCCGAGGGTTTCGGCAGATTTTCAGACGGCCTTTCATCAGCAGGCCGTCTGAAAAACAAAGGTTTAATCAACAAAGATTCGATACGGGGAAACGGCTCAAACCGCTTCTGCTTCTTCAAACTGCAAGCTGTGCAAATCGCGGTAGCGGCCGCCTTTGGCCATCAGCTCCGCGTGCGTACCCTGCTCGACAATGCGGCCTTCGTGCATCACAACGATATTGTCAGCGTTTTCCACGGTACTCAAACGGTGGGCGATGACGATGGTGGTGCGGTTAGCCATCAGGTTTTCCAACGCAGCCTGCACCAAGCGTTCCGATTCGTTGTCCAAAGCACTGGTTGCTTCGTCCAAAATCAAAATCGGCGCGTTTTTCAGAATGGCACGAGCAATCGCCAAACGCTGGCGCTGGCCGCCGGAAAGTTTCATACCGTTTTCGCCGATTTGGGTATGCAGGCCTTCGGGCAGAGCCTCGATAAAGCCCCAAGCATTGGCCGCTTTGGCCGCTTGAATAATCTCAGCCTCGCTGGCACGGCTGCTTTCGCCGTAAGCGATATTTTCTGCCACCGTGCCGTTAAACAGCACCACATCTTGGCTGACCATCGCCATTTGGCGGCGCAGACTTTCCAAGCTGTATTCGCGGCTGTCCATACCGGCAATGCGGATTTCGCCGGAAGTCGGGTCGAAAAAGCGCGGCAGCATATTGACCAGCGTGGTTTTGCCGCAGCCCGATGCGCCGACCAGCGCGGTAACGCTGCCTTGCGGAATGGTCAGACTCAGGCCGTTGATGCTGTTGCGCTCGGCATTCGGGTAACGGTGTACCAAATTGCTGATTTCAATATCGCCGGTTTTTCTCGGCAAGCTCATTGCACCGTTGTCGCGCTCTTCCGGCTCGTCCAAAAAAGCAAACACGCTCTGCGCGGCAGCCAAACCGCGTTGCAGCGACTGCATAATGCCGGTCATCCGCTTAATCGGATCAAACATCATCAGCATTGCGGACAGGAAAGACATAAAGTCGCCCGCACTAAAATTTTTATCGCCGGCCTGAGCCGCAGCAAAATACAGAATAAAAGCCAACGCAGTGGCAATCAAAAGCTGGGTAACCGCCGAACTGAACGAAGAAGCCGCCGTCTGCTTCACGCCGTTTTGGCGCACAGCTTTGGCGATATTGTCAAAACGACTGCCCTCGTGCGCTTGGCCGCCGTACACTTTCACCACGCGCGCGCCGTTCACACTCTCCGACAAAACCTGCATCATCCGTCCCAAATGCTGCTGGTTTTGCAGGGAAAGATTACGCAAACGCTTGCTGATAATGCGTACACACAAGCCGACCACCGGCAGCGTAATAAAGGTAATCAGCGTCAAACGCCAGTCCAGATACAGCAGCAGGCCGAGCAGGCCGATAACGCTTACGCCGTCTTTCGCCAACACGGTAACCACATTGAAACCGGCTTCGGTAATCTGCGAAGCATCGTTCAACACGCGCGACAATACCCGTCCGCTGGATTGCTCGCTGAAATAGCCGGCAGGCAGTTTCAGGATTTTGGCGAACATTTCGTGACGGATACGCTCGACCAAATGGCCGGACAGATAGCTGGTGGTGTATTCGTTGATAAAATTGAAAATGCCGCGCACGACAAACAGGCCGACAATGGCCAGAGGCAGCCACGTCATTTTCTCCATATTTTTTTCAACAAAACCTTCGTTAATCAAAGGCTTAATTAACCAAGCAAACAAAGGAGCGGTACCAGCAACCACCAACATCGCCAGCACCGAAATCAAAAACAGTTTCCAATAGCTTTTCAGATAGCCGAACAAGCGTTTATAGAGCGTACGGTTATCCAGCTTGCGTTCGTTTTCCATCGGTTTTCCGTTCGGAAAAATAAAGCGTGATTGTAAGGGAAATCGGCAGGTCGAACAACGAAGAGGACAAAAGGCCGTCTGAAAACGGCTGTATTTCAGACGGCATTTTCCGGATAAAACGGCGGCGCTTATCTTCGCGGCATTTATCCCTCGCCAAACATCAAAGCATTCAGACGGCCGAAAGGCCGTCTGAAAAATGCTTCTCCCGATAGCAATCAGGACAAGGTGTCGCGGATAATGTTCTTCACAATCTGCGCGTCGTTATCGACAACCTGCACGCGCTGCGGCAGATCTTCCAAACCGTTCAAACCGGCCGGACGCGGAATGGCCACCTGACCGACCGCTTCGTAAATGGTGTCGGCAAATTTGGCGGCCAGCGCGGTTTCCAAACACACGATGGTTTCGCCCTCTTCGCGCACTTCGCGGGCCACTTTTACGCCGTCGGCGGTGTGCGGATCGAGCAGCTCTTTGTCGCTTTCATACACGGCTTTGATTTCGGCCAAACGGTCGGCGTGGGTGGATTTGCCGGAAACGAAGCCGTACCGGTTGCGGATTTCGTCCAGTTTCTCACCCAAATCGAAGCCTTTACCGCTGCCGACTTCTACCCACAAGGCTTCGATTTCGCTGCCGTTGCGGCCGCTCAAATCAAAGATGAAACGCTCGAAATTGGAGGCTTTGGAAATATCCATCGACGGGCTGGACGTTACATACGTTGCCGCCGCGCTGCGCGGACGGTATTCGCCGGTTTTGAAGAATTGGTCGAGCACGTCGTTTTCATTGGTTGCCACAATCAGGCGGTGCACCGGCAAACCCATTTGTTTGGCGATGTGGCCGGCGCAAACGTTGCCGAAGTTGCCGCTCGGTACGCAGAAGCTGACTTGTTCGTTGTTGCTTTCGGTGGCTTTGAAGTAGCCTGCGAAGTAATACACGATTTGCGCCAGCACGCGCCCCCAGTTGATGGAATTGACCGTGCCGATATGGAAGGCGGCTTTGAATTCGGCATCGTTTTGCACGGCTTTGACGATGTCTTGGCAGTCGTCAAACATACCTTTAACGGCGATGTTGTGGATATTTTCGTCTTGCAGGCTGAACATCTGCGCGCGCTGGAAATCGCTCATTTTGCCGTCCGGCGACATCATAAAGACGTGCACGCCCTCTTTGCCGCGCAAAGCATATTCGGCCGCCGAACCGGTATCGCCGCTGGTTGCACCGACGATATTCAGCGTTTTGCCTTCTTTTTTCAGCACATATTCAAAGGCATTGCCGAGAAACTGCATCGCCATATCTTTAAACGCCAAAGTCGGGCCGTTGGACAGGGCTTGGATTTTGATGCCGTCTGACAGTGTACGCACAGGCGTGATTTCGGCAGTACCGAACGTTTCGGCAGTGTAGGTGCGGTTGATGATATCGCGCAAATCGGCTGCCGGAATATCGGTGGCAAACAGGCTCATAATTTCAAAGGCCAGCTCGGGATAGCTGAGGCCGCGCCATTGCGCCAGCGTGTCGGCGCTGATTTGCGGATACTGCTCGGGCAGCATCAGGCCTCCGTCCGGCGCCAAGCCCATCAACAGCACTTCACTAAACGGTTTGGCGGCGGTACGGCCGCGCGTACTGATGTATTTCATAGTATCGGTCTTTATCAACAAAAATCGGGGAAACTGATGGCGTTCAGACGGCCTTGGAGGCCGTCTGAACACGCAGGATTATTTGTACAAACGCTGTACGCAGGCAGTAACGGTTTTGGCGGTTACCGAAGCGATAACCTGCGGACGGGTAGAAGCATTGGCCGCCTGTACCAAATCGTTTGCCGTCAGCTGGTTCGGCACTTCTTCGCTGGCGCAGCCGCAGATTTTGTCTTCCCACTCGCGCTGTTTCTCGGCGGTCATCGCCAAAGCTGCCAAACGCCATTCTTGGCGTTTGTTCAATTCTTCGCGGCATTGCGTATCCACCGCGGTTTTCACCAGCGCGCCGCCGAAATTCATACCGCTGCTCAATACGCTGCCGCTATCGTTCGCACAAGCGGTCAAAAGCAGCGAAGCCGCCAATACAGCCCATAATTTTTTCATCATATATCCTTATTCTTGAAGCGTGAAAACGCTTATTGTACAACATCGGCGGCAGACACTCTATAATGAATGCCGTCTGAAACCGAGCTGTTTTTACGCAAATAAAAAGTATGTCCGACCTTTTTTCCCGAAAACCCGAAGCGCCGCTGGCCGAACGTCTGCGGCCGCAAACGCTGGACGATGTTATCGGCCAGCAGCATCTGACCGGCGAAGGCAAACCTTTGCGCGTGGCCGTTGCAGGCGGCAAACCGCATTCTATGCTGCTGTGGGGGCCGCCCGGCGTGGGCAAAACCACTTTGGCGCAGATTTTGGCGCAGAGTTTCCAAGCGCAGTTTCTGCCGCTTTCCGCCGTTTTTTCCGGCGTCAAAGACATCCGCGAAGCAGTGGAAAAAGCAAAAAATGCGCTGCAACACGGCCAAGCCACGATTTTGTTTGTCGATGAAGTGCACCGCTTCAACAAGGCGCAGCAAGATGCCTTTCTGCCTTATGTGGAAAGCGGTTTGCTGACCTTTATCGGCGCAACAACGGAAAATCCGTCTTTTGAAGTCAATCCCGCCCTGCTCAGCCGCGCGCAGGTTTACACGCTCAAATCCTTAGACGAAGCTGCACTCAATGCCTTGATTGACAAGGCGTTGGCACTGCCTGAATACGCCCTGTTCTCTTTGGACGGCGAAGCGCGTGCGCTGTTGGTGCAAAGTGCCGACGGCGATGCCCGCCGCCTGCTGAATATTTTGGAACAAGTGTTGCACGCCGCCGGCGTAGGCCGTCTGAAAACCAACGCCGCCGAAAGACTGGACGGGCAAAACATTACGCTGGACGGCAAATTTCTGGCCGACAGCCTCGGCACGCAAATCCGCCGCTTCAACAAAGGCGGCGACAGTTTCTACGAACAAATTTCCGCACTGCACAAATCCGTGCGCGGCTCGCATCCGAATGCCTCGCTGTATTGGTTCTGCCGTATGCTCGACGGCGGTGCCGATCCGCGTTACCTGGCGCGGCGCATCGTGCGGATGGCTTGGGAAGACATCGGCTTGGCCGACCCGCGTGCACTGCAAATCGCCAACGATGCCGCCGCCACTTACGAACGACTCGGTTCACCCGAAGGCGAACTGGCGCTGGCTCAGGCTGTGCTTTATCTTGCCGCCGCCGCCAAATCGAACGCCGGTTACAAAGCCTATAACGAAATGAACCGCTTCGTGCGCGAAAATCCGAGCCACGATGTGCCCGTCCATCTTCGTAATGCGCCGACCAAACTGATGAAGGAACTTGGCTACGGCAAGGCCTACCGCTACGCCCACGATGAGCCGCATGCCTATGCCGCAGGCGAAAGCTATATGCCCGACGGCTTGGCCGAACCTGATTTCTACCAACCCGTCCCGCGCGGCTTGGAAATCAAAATCGGCGAAAAAATGGCTTGGTTACAGGAATTGGATCACGCCGCTGGAAAGCAGGCGGAGAAATAATGCAAGGCCGTCTGAAAATGCAGCATCACGGAATGAAAACCGGATATGCTGTTTTCAGACGGCCTGCAAACAAAAACGCCTACAAATAATGCAGGCGTTTGCTTTCAGAAAACGGGTTACACCACGGCTTCTTCTTTTTTCTTCTCAGGCTTGGCCAGATTCTCGCGGCTCAGGCCGAACATCATCAGCAAGGGGCTGGCCACCAATACGGAAGAGTAAATACCGAAGACGATGCCGATGGTCAGCGCCACGGCAAAACCGTGCAAAGCCGCGCCGCCGAAAATCAGCATTGCCAATACCATTGCTTCGGTCGAGCCGTGGGTGATGATGGTACGGCTCATCGTTGCGGTAATGGCGTTGTCAATCACTTGGCCAACTGTTTTGTTACGCATCGAGCCTTTGCGGAAATTCTCGCGGATACGGTCGAACACCACCACCGATTCGTTCACGGAATAGCCCAATACGGCCAGTACACCGGCCAATACGGTCAGTGAAAACTCCCATTGGAAAAAGGCGAAGCAGCCGAGAATAATCACCACGTCGTGCATATTGGCGATAATGGCAGATACGGCAAAACGCCATTCGAAACGCAGCGACAGATAAATAATAATCCCGATTACCACCATACCGAGCGCCAGCAAACCTTGGCTGACCAACTCTTCGCCGACCTGCGGGCCGATAAATTCAACCTGGCGAAGCTCTACTGCGGCATCGTCTTTTTTCAGAATGTCCATCACTTGGTTGGACAACTGGGCGGAGCTGAGGCCTTCTTTATTCGGCAGACGGATCATAATGTGCTTGTTCGTGCCGAGCGCCTGAACCTGCACATCACCGATTTTCAAGCCGTCCAAGCTGGTGCGGACTTTGTTTACATCGGCCGCCTGCTGGTATTGCACTTCCATCACCGTACCGCCGGTAAACTCAACGGAGAAGTTGAGGCCTTTGGTAAACAGGAAAAATACGGCGGCGATAAAGGTGGCCAACGAGATAAAAGTCGTTAGCTTGCCGTAGTTCATAAACGGAATATCGCGTTTGAATTGGAACAGTTCCATTGCTTACTCCTTCTCGTCCGCAACAACGGCTGCGGCCGGAATGCCGCCGCCGATGGAAATACTGCGCAGCTTGCGGCGGCGGCCGTACCACAGATTGACAAACATACGGGATACCACCACCGACGAATACATCGAAGTCAGAATACCCAAACAGTGTACTACGGCAAAACCGCGTACAGGGCCGGAGCCGAAAATCAGCAGTGCGATACCGGCAATCAGCGAAGTGATATTGGAATCGACAATGGTGTTCCAAGCGTGGCGGTAGCCCTCGCTGATGGCCGTGTGCGGTTTGGCACCGGCGCGCAGCTCTTCGCGGATACGCTCGTTAATCAATACGTTCGAGTCGATTGCCATACCCAAAGTCAGCGCCATCGCAGCAATACCGGGCAAAGTCAGCGTTGCCTGCAACAAAGAAAGAATCGCCATCAAAAACAGTAGGTTGGCTACCAGAGCAATGGTTGAAAACAAACCGATCAAGCGGTAGTACAACACCATAAATACGGCTACGGCAGCAAAACCCCACAAGGTTGCATTCACGCCTTTTTGAATGTTTTCCGCACCCAAAGACGGGCCGATGGTACGCTCTTCAACGATTTCCATCGGTGCAGCCAGCGAACCGGCACGCAAGAGCAGAGAAATATCTTGCGCTTCCGTTGCATTCATACTGCCGGAAATCTGTACACGGCCGCCGGCAATCGGTTCGTTGATGTTCGGCGCAGTAACCACTTCGGATTTGCCTTGGTCAATCAAAACCATTGCCATACGTTTGCCGACATTTTCGCGCGTCAGCTGGGCAAAGATGCCGGAGCCGGTGCTGTCCAAATTGATACTGACGGCCGGAGCGCCGGTACGGTCGTCAAAGCTCGGCTGCGCATCATTGATGTTGTCACCGGTCAACTCAACCTGCTTGCTGATCAGCAGCTGTTCCGCGCGTTCGCCTGCCGTAGAAAGAAGCTCGTAACCGGACGGTACATTCCCGGCCTGCGCCTGCTGCAATGCCAGCGGATCATCGCTCACCATACGCACTTCCAGCGTTGCCGTACGGCCGATAATGTCTTTCGCTTTGGCGGTATCCTGAACACCCGGCAGCTGCACGACAATACGCTCCGCGCCGGATTGCTGAATCACCGGCTCGGCCACGCCCAATTCGTTCACGCGGTTATGCAGCGTATTGATGTTCTGCTCCACTGCCTGCTTGCGGATATTCTGCACAGCCTGCTCGGACAAACTCAAAATCAGGCGGCTGCCGTCGCTGGTCAAAGTTGCTTCCGGCAACAGTTTTTGCAGTTCCGGCAAAGCTTTGGCCAGCTCGGCTTCGTCTTGGAACGGCACAGCCAAGCTGTTGCCGTCGTTTACAATCGCGCCGGTGCGGATTTTCTGCTTACGCAGTTCGCGGCGGATATCGCCTGCATAACGGTCGAAAGTTTTCTGCAAGGCGGCTTTCATATCCACCTGCATTGTGAAATGCACGCCGCCGCGCAAGTCCAAGCCCAAGAACATCGGATTGGCTTTGATTTTCGCCATCCATTCGGGGCTGTCGGCAATCAGGTTCAGCGCGGTGATATAGCCTTCGCCGAGCGTGTTTTCAATCACATCGCGGCCTTTGAGCTGGGTTTCCGCATCTTTGAAACGCACTTTCAGCGAGCCGTCGGCCACAAACATTCCGTCAGTCGGCACGCCTGCCTGCTGCAAAGCCTGTGCAATGCGGTTTTCCACCTGCTCGTTAATCACAATCGACTGACGGCTGCTGGAAATCTGCACCGCAGGCGTTTCGCCGAAAAAGTTCGGCAGCGTGTAGAGCATACCCAAGGCCAGGCTGACGATGACCAGCAGGTATTTCCATAAAGGGTAACGGTTCATTATCAAACCTTTATCTGTTCAAGCAAACAGCCGCACGGGCGCGGCAGGCGTTTTTCAGACGGCCTGCGCGCTCGTGCGGCTGGTAAACATTACTCGACGCGTGCAGTAACTGCGTTGCGTTCTACTTTCACTTCCACGCGCGGAGCGATTTCCACGGTGAAGAATTTTTCGCCCACTTGGGTGATTTTGCCTTCGAAACCGGCAGCCAGCAACACTTTGTCGCCCGCTTTCAATTCGGCCAGCATCGCTTGGTGCGCTTTAAATTTCTTCTGTTGGGGGCGCATAATCAGGAAGTAGAACACCACCAAAATCAGTACCAGCGGCGCAAACTGCATCAAAGCATTCTGTTCCATTTTTCATCCATTCGTTATCAAAACATTTATCGGCCGCCCCCGATTTGGTAAAGAGGGCGAAAATCGGCTATTCTAATAGGGCAAACGGTTTTTTCCAAGAAATTTCCGTATTTTTGCACAACAATCCCAGCAAGGCCGTCTGAAAACGGGCAATGCCGGTTTTCCGAAACCCGAAACCGCAATACAGCTTTGCCGTTTGCACTTTCCGCCTGCTGTAAAAATAAAAAACAGTCTGCAAAACAAAAACGAAATATAAGAGAAGCCCGATTCCGTCAAACCCAACCTGCCGATCCACAATGATACACCTGCCGCTTCCCTTATTCCTGCGCCGCCTGCTGCGCCTCAAACCGCGCACAGCCTGGTTCAGCCACCCTCTGCTCTACCGCCTCGAAACCGTACAGAACCACCCCGATTCTCCGCTGCGCCTGCCTGCGCTGGAAGCCGAGCTGAAACGCCAGCGCATTTGGCCGCGTCTGATGAAACGCGATGCCGTCGCCGCAGACGATAAAGCACTGGCCTTAGTGCATACGCGCAGCTATCTGCGCCGCTTGGAAGCCATTGTTCCGCACGACGACAATATCCGCCGCTTGGATGACGATACAGTTTTGGTACGCAATTCTCTGGACACCGCGCGCTTGGCCGCCGGAGCCGTTGTCCGCGCCGTAGATTATGTATTGGCAGGCAAGGCAAACAATGCGTTTTGTGCCATCCGTCCGCCCGGACACCACGCCGAAAGCAGCAAATCAGGCAGCTTTTGTCTGATTAACAATATCGCTGTCGGCGTGATGCACGCCTTGTCGCGCCACCGCCTGAACCGCATTGCCATACTGGATTTCGATATCCACCGCGGCAACGGCACAGAAGAAATTTTTGCCGATGAAGACCGCGTTTTACTGCTCGGAATGAGCCAAAATTCGCTGTACCCTTACAATAACGAAGCCAGCAGCGGCAGCAATCCGCACCAATTCAACCTCGCCCTGCCCGACTTTACCGACAGCGCCACCTTCCGCCGCCTGATCAAACAAGAATGGCTGCCGCGCCTAAAAGCCTTCAAACCCGAGATGATTTTTCTCTCCGCCGGTTTCGACGGCCACCGCGATGAAAGTTTGGGCGATGCCAAGCTGCACGAAGCCGATTATGCGTGGCTGACACACAAAATTATGCAAGCCGCGCCGCAGTGCAAAGGCAAAATCGTTTCCGTACTCGAAGGCGGCTATAACGCAGAGGCAATGAGCCGCAGCGCCGCAGCGCATCTGTATGTTTTGACCGGAATGGGCAAACCGCCCGTAGCAGTGAAATATGAAAAAGAGTTGAAAAAACCAACTGCCTGAAAACGGACGGATAATTCAACAAAGGCCGTCTGCAAAACGTTTCGATGTTTTTCAGACGGCCTTTTCTTGCAGACAATCAGCTTTTTTTAAAAACGGCGGCTTTACCGGCAAACATTTTCTCTCACCGAAGACAAAATCTTTTCCGACCGTAACAAGCACGTATTCCCTGCCGCCAAGCTCCGCCTGAAAAAATCAAAGGCCGTCTGAAAACACCATTTCCACAACGGTATTTTTCAGACGGCCTCGCTCAATCAAGCCGTATCAAATGTTTTTAAAACGCGACATAATCGCTCGGATTAACCGGCTTGCCGTCTTTACGCACTTCGAAATGCAGTTTGACACGGTCGGCATCGGTATTGCCCATACGCGCGATGGTTTGGCCGCGTTTTACGGTTTGGCCTTCTTTGACGCTCAGGCTTTGGTTATGGCCGTAAGCGGTCAGGAAAGTGGAATTGTGCTGAACAATCACCAGATTGCCGTAGCCGCGCAAGCCGGAACCGGCATACACGACTTTACCGTCTGCGGCGGCGTTTACGGCCTGACCGGCCGTACCGGCAATGTCCACGCCTTTATTGCTGCCGCCGAAGCGTGCAATCACGCTGCCTGCGGTCGGGCGCTGCCAAGTGATGCCGGCTACAGTGCGCGATGCGCCACTTTGCACCGGTGTGGTTGCCGGTGTCGCAGCAGGCTGAACCGGTTTCGCTGCCGGAGCAGTCGCTGCAGCTGTTGCCGTACTGCCTGCCGGTGCCACATAACCGGCCGGTTTCACGCGCAGAATTTGGCCTACACCGATATTGTTGTCCACAATATTGTTCCACGCGCGCAGATTGTCTTGCGTGATGTTGTAGCGTTTGGAAATGTTGTAAACCGTATCGCCGCGCACAACGGTGTGCGTGGCCGCATTGATGTCTACGGGCGCATAAGACGGTACATAAGTGCCCGAGCCGGAAGCGGCACCGGTGCTTGCCGGAGGGGTGTACGGCTGCTCGGTCGGCGTGTAAGGCGTGCTGACAGCGCCTGCGTTCGGATCATAAGGCGTTGCGCCGTAAGGATTGGTTGCGGTGCTGCTGCCGTATGCGCCGCTTTCTGTACCGGCGACAACAGGGGCGGCCGGTTGCGAAAACCAAGTACACGCGCTCAAAACGGCGCTCAATGCCACAGGTGCGGCGTAACGTGCGGTCTGTTTCAACATTTTTTCATCCTCAATCTGTATGCTGGATTCAATCGGCGCTAATCATAAAGGAAGCAACGCCCTATCTCAACCCTCCGACAGCGCTTTTACGCGCTTTTCGGGGTGTTTGCTCGTGTAAAAAACGGCTTACATTGGCCAATTCTGCCAAAAACGGCGGCATTCGGCCGTCTGCGCGTGGGCGGTCAAATCGATTTGCAGCGGCGTCACACTGATAAAACCGGCTTCGCATTCGGCAAAATCCGTCCCCTCTTGGCCGTCTGAAACTTCGCCCACCGGGCCGATCCAATACATTTCCTCACCACGCGGATTCCGCATCGGAATCACACTTTGCTGGTGATGCCTGCGGCCGAGACGGGTAACTTTCAAGCCCTGAATGTCGTCGGGCGCAACGGCCGGAATATTCACATTCCACAAAACCGCTTCCTGCGGCGGACGGCGCGTCAGATAATCCATCAGCTGCCACGCCGCACGTTCGGCGGTTGCCCAATAGCGGTTACCGAAATCGTTAAGCGACAAAGCCACTGCCGGAAAGCCGAGCAGATAGGCCTCGGTCGCCGCCGCCACCGTACCCGAATACAGCGTATCATCGCCCATATTCGGCCCGTGGTTGATGCCCGACAACACCCAATCGGGCTTGAAATCAGGCAAGGCGTGCAGCGCGATATGGATACAGTCGGTCGGCGTACCGTTTACATAATAAAAACCGTTTTCCGCCTGCCGCAAGCTGAGCGGCCTGTCGAGCGTAAGCGAATTGCTGACACCGCTGCGGTTACGCTCGGGCGCAACCACGCGCACATTGGCAAACTCGCCTGCTACTCTTGCCAGCACGGCAATGCCTTCGGCCAGATAACCGTCGTCGTTACAGATTAAAATATTCATATTTTTCCTTACTTTCACTGCGCCTGCACAAACCGGAACTCAAACCCTTGCCAACGCAAAGATATGGATTTTTCAAGCAACTTCTATGGCCGTTTTTGCTCAAACATAATGCTTAAACGTAAACGATAAAACCGGCCTCCATCAAACCTTGCCTCTCGTTTACCCGCTTTTTTCAGACGGCCTCAAACCGCCGAGGCCGTCTGAAAAACAAAAGCCCTGCTTTCTTTGGCAGGGCTTTCATCTCACTCAATAGCCAGCTTTACTTTTGCACATTGAATATCTCAAAAGTCCGGAATTAATTTGGCGCAATACTGATTTGGGTTTCTTTCAATTCCTTATACTGCTCATTCATTTTCGCCGCCCATTCAATTAAATGCGGTGCGATTTGGTTAAGATCGACATCAAGCTTTTCACCTCGAAACAAATACCAATCAATAACACAAACAGCAGAAATCGTACCCAAGTTCAACTCATTACCGAATTGCACTAGATAACGTTCCAACTCTTTGAAACTACGGATATTGCGCTCAATTAATTGTTGGTGGCGCGCAGTCCACCATTCGTTTTCCGGACGGAGCAAACGCTCGGAGATAACAGGCAGGCTGTTTTCCATAATGCCGTCGGTTAAAGCGTGCAACTGCAACACTTTCCAGCGTTGGCTGTTGCGGGGTAACAAATAACGCTCTGCATTATTTTGCGCACCAAAATGATCAAGGTATTCGCAAATAACGTGGCTGTTATACAGCCATTCACCGTTATCCAGCTGCAATGCAGGCACACGGCCCAACGGATTGTCTTGATTATGCGGTGAATTAGAATCAAAAGAAGATTTAATCGTATGCAACTCAATGAAATCTTCCAATTGATGATATTTGATTACAGCCATTACCTTGCGTACATAAGGACTGGTTGTAGAATGCCAAAGTTTCATCTTTTTCTCCTTTATATTTATCCCGCCTGAAAAGCGTTTGAATGCCTAATATCTCAAATCATTCATCGGCTTGTCAACAACAGGGATATCATACAGCCAGTGGCCATCACTCAGCCCCAAAGGTACAGTGATGGCCACTCGACTTGAAAAAGAAACGTTTGAAACTTGCCGTCAACGGCATTATTTCTACGCTTTCAAAACTACACTAAAATTACCGATTACTGGCCGGCTTTCATCTGCTGCCACAATTTGGTTTGCAGCTTCACCGCCTCCGGCTCTTTCGGCAGAATGACAAAGCTCTCGGCCTTCACGGCATCGCTCGGGAATACGGAAGCATCGTCGGCATATTTCTTCTCCATCAAGGCACGCGCCGGCTGGCTGGCCGGTGCGTAGGTTACGAAATTGCCGTTTTTCGCCGCCACATTCGCGTCCAGCGTGTAATTGATGTATTTATGTGCGTTGGCCGCGTTTTGCGCGTCTTTCGGAATCATAAAGGAATCCACCCACATTCCTACGCCGGTTTTCGGGGTCAATACCGCGATTTCTACGCCGTTGCCCGCTTCTTCTGCACGGTTTTTCGCAATATTCAAATCGCCGCCGTAGCCGATGGCGACGCACAAATCACCGCGCGCCATATCGTCGATATAACCGGAAGAACTGAAACGTTTCACATCGCCGCGCACGGTTTTCAGCAAATCGGCCGCCGCCTGCAAATCCTCCGCGCTGCTGCTGTTCGGGTCTTTACCCAAATATTTCAGCACCAGCGGAAACTGCTCGGTCGGGCTGTCGAAAAAGCTGATGCCGCACTGCTTCAATTTGGCCGTGTATTCGGGATTGAACACCAAATCCCATTCGTTTTCCGGCAAGGCTTCGCCGCCCAAAGCCTGGGCTACTTTGGCCTTATTGACCGCTAACGTATTGATGCCCCAGAAATAAGGCACGGCGTATTTATTGCCCGGATCAACCAAAGCCATTTGTTTCAGCAGCTCGGGATCGATATTGTTGTAATTCGGGATTTGCGATTTGTCGATTTCCTGATACGCACCCGCCTTGATTTGGCGGCCGACATTGGCAATCGAAGGTGCAACCAAATCATAGCCGGACTGGCCGGTCAGGATTTTGGCTTCCAGCATTTCGTTGCTGTCATAAACATCATAGCGCACCTTGATTTCGTGCTCTTTTTCAAAGGCGCTGACGGTATCCGGATCAACATAATCCGACCAGTTGAAAATATTCAGCTTGCCCGTTCCGGCAGGCTGCGCGCTTGCTTGTTCCGCAGTTTTACTGTCGGATTGGGCGTTATCGGTACTGCCGCAGGCCGTGAGAAACAGGCCGAGCAGCGCTGACACCAACACAGTTTTTTTCATTTATCTGTCCTTAAAAAGAAATGAATAAAAAAACATTGTCCGCGCCGCCGGATTGCCGCGCAGACCGCCCCGTCGCAATCCTGAAATATGACCTTCTCTCTCTTAACGGTTTGAACCGCGCATTAAACGGCAAAAGCCTCGGCGGTGCAAGCATTTCAAGCCCGTTTTCCAACATTTTTTAACATTTCCTGTCAGGCCGCAGACGAAGTGTCGGTTATCCGTTACAAGCAGCCTTTTTCTGCCCATTCCCGATTTCAGGAAAAACAGCCGGAAACCCTTTTTCAGACGGCATTATTCCGCCCCGAGGCCGTCTGAAAACCGGCTTTCCGCCCGATACAACACCTTTCCACCACAAAAATTATCTACTACACACAATTTCAAGCAAATACTCTAAAACCGTTATTCCAAGCCGTTTCCGCCGCTTCATTAACAATTTCACAAAACCGCCGTTTCGTCGGAAAACGCGCTTTTTTCCGACTTTTTGCTAGACATTCCGCAGCAAGTTGGCGAAAATAGGTCTTTTGGTGCGCGTTCCGGCTACCGCCCGGGGCGCACGGCCTGCCGGTTCTGCCGGCAAAAATTCTGCGGACGACAGCCATAATGCCGCCGCCTACTCAAAGGAAAAAACCATGGATTTGCGAAAACTGAAAAAACTGATTGATTTGGTCGAAGAATCCGGCATCGCCGAAATCGAAGTTACCGAAGGCGAAGAAAAAGTCCGCATTACCCGCGCCACTGCTGCCCAAACCGTTTACGCAGCACCTGCTCCGGCTGCCGCGCCTGCTGCCGCCCCGGCTCCTGCTGCCGCGCCTGCCGCTGCGCCGGCTGCCGCACCTGCCACCGACCATTCCAACGCGCAAAAATCTCCGATGGTCGGTACGTTCTACCGCGCACCAAGCCCTTCTGCGCCTGCGTTTGTCGAAATCGGCCAAACCGTAAAAGAAGGCGACACCCTGTGCATCATTGAAGCGATGAAGCTGATGAACGAAATCGAAGCCGAAAAATCCGGCGTGGTAAAAGCCATTCTGGTGGAAAACGGCCAGCCGGTCGAATTCGGCGAACCGCTGTTCGTTATCGAATAAGACCGCCGCACATTCGGGCGCACAAAACGCATTTTTTCAGACGGCCTTGCCATAAGCACATTCCCAAATGCATTCCGATGCCGTCTGAAAATCCCCTATTTCCGTTTCATAAAGCAGAAAACGTCCGAATGTCTGCCGCGCCTGTGCCGCCTTTTATCGGGCACACACCTTTCAGCCACGTTTCCACAGGAAAACCGCTATGTTGAAAAAAGTTCTTATCGCCAACCGCGGCGAAATCGCGCTGCGCGTGTTGCGAGCCTGCCGCGAAATGGGCATTGCCACCGTGGCCGTCCACTCCGAAGCCGACCGCGACAGCCTGCACGTCAAGCTGGCCGACGAATCGGTCTGCATCGGCCCGGCGCCTTCTCCGCAAAGTTATCTTTATGTTCCTTCCATCATTGCCGCCGCCGAAGTAACCGGCGCTGACGGTATCCACCCCGGCTACGGCTTTTTGGCAGAAAATGCCGATTTCGCCGAGCAAGTGGAGGAATCCGGTTTCGTATTCATCGGCCCGCGCCCTGAAACCATCCGCCTGATGGGCGACAAAGTTTCCGCCAAACACGCAATGATTGAAGCGGGTGTACCTTGCGTTCCCGGTTCAGACGGCGCATTGCCGGAAAACAACGAAGAAATCCTGAAAATCGCCGAAAAAGTCGGCTTCCCGGTGATTATCAAAGCCTCCGGCGGCGGCGGCGGCCGCGGTATGCGCGTGGTCGAGCGTAAGGAAGACTTAATCCGCTCGGTAGAAATGACGCGCGCCGAAGCCGGTGCGGCTTTCGGCAATCCGATGGTATATATGGAGCGTTATCTGCAAAAACCGCGCCATATCGAAATCCAAGTTTTGGCCGACGAATTCGGCAATGCCATTTACTTGGGCGAGCGCGACTGCTCGATGCAGCGCCGCCATCAGAAAGTTATCGAAGAAGCGCCTGCTCCGGGCATCAGCCAAGCCGAACGCGAAAAAATCGGCGAAGCCTGCGTGGAAGCCTGCAAACGCATCGGCTACCGCGGTGCCGGTACATTTGAATTTTTGTATGAAAACGGCGAATTCTTCTTTATCGAAATGAACACCCGCGTTCAAGTGGAACATCCAGTAACCGAGCTGATCAGCGGCGTGGACATCGTGCAAGAGCAGCTGCGTATCGCTTCCGGCCTGCCGCTGCAATACACGCAGGAAGATATCGTATTGGAAGGCCACGCCTTTGAATGCCGTATCAATGCCGAAGATCCGTACAACTTCATTCCGAGCCCCGGCCCGATTGAAAGCTGCCATCTGCCGGGCGGTTTGGGCGTACGCGTGGACAGTCATATCTATCAGGGCTACCGCATTCCGCCGAACTACGACAGCCTTATCGGCAAAATCTGCGTACACGGCAAAACGCGCGAACAGGCAATGGCAAAAATGCGCGTGGCATTGGACGAGCTGGCGATTACCGGCATCAAAACCAATACGCCGCTGCACCGCGATTTGTTCAGCGACAAAGGTTTCCAAGAAGGCGGTGTGAGTATCCACTATTTGGAAAAATGGCTGGAAGAGCGCAAAGCCAAATTGAAAGACTAAACTGTTTTCGGCAAAACGCCGTCCGTTCCGGGCGGCGTTTTTTTGCATTCAAACCTTATCAGGCCGTCTGAAAACAGGGCAAAACAGCTCTTTCTTCCGGACGTAAAACGGATTTTCCGGCTTCACGCAAAACCGCCTTTTTTCAGACGGCCTTCATCTTAAACAATCGCTGCCCCAAATCCAAACAAGCGTGGCATAATAGCGTTAAAACGTGTAAAAATCATAAATATCTAAACAATTCAAAGGAGAACGCCTGATGGAACGCTTTGATTTCAGCTATGCGCCGTTCAATTATCTCAGCCAAACCGAACAAGTGGCGCTGCAAAAATCGGTGGACATCGCTTTTTTCCACGACCACGAAAACATCATTATGCCCGGCGAGCCGATTGAGTTTCTGTATGTGGTGCTCAAAGGTTTGGTTAAAGAAATCGGCGCAGACGGCGAAGTGGTGTCGGTTTACCATCCGCGCGATACCTTTGAAGCACGCGGCCTGATTGAAGGCATCAGCCATCATCAGTTTACCGTGGAAGAAGAAGCGCTGGTTTACACCATTCCGAAAGCGGTTGTGCTGGAAATCATCGCTTCCAATCCGCGTTTCGGCGCGTATTGCTATGCCAGCGTGGCCGATAAATTCTCCGAGCTGTCCAATCAAAAAAACGAAAGCCAGTTTGAAAGCCTGTTTACTGCCCGCGTGCGCGATGCCTATCGGGGCAATCCCTTGTGGCTGGACGGCTGCAATACGGTTTTGCAGGCTGCCGAAGCGCTGAAAGAGCACAAAACCAAATCTGCGCTGGTCCGCCATAACGGGCAAACCGGCCTGTTTACCGAATCTGCTTTCCGCGATATTTTCATCGCCGGCGGCCGTCCGGACGACCCGATACACCGCTGGGCGGTTTTCAATCTGATTGCCATCGACATCGACGATTTCGTATTCAACGCCCTTCTGCGGATGACGACTTTCAAAATCCAGCGCGTGGTTGTTCTGGAAAACGGTGAGTCCATCGGCACTTTGGAACAAATCGATGTTTTGGCCTATTTTTCCAACCACAGCCATTTGGTTGCCCAACGTTTGGAGCGTGCCAAAACCATTGACGAACTGGCCGATATTGCAGGCCAAATGAACGATTCTGTCCGCCTGCTGCGCAACAACGGCGTACGCGCGCCGCAATTGGCGCAACTGATGCAGGTTTTGAATACCGCGCTGTTTGAAAAAGCCTGGCATATCCTCGCGCCGGAAGATTTGTATCAACATTCCTGCCTGATTGTGATGGGTTCGGAAGGACGCGGCGAGCAGATTCTGAAAACCGACCAAGACAATGCGCTGATTCTGGGCGAACACGCCGATCCGGAGCTGGCCGCCGACATTGCCGAACAATTCTCAGCCACGCTCGCCCGTATGGGCTATCCGCCGTGCGCCGGAAAAATTATGGTAAACAATCCCGAATGGCGCAAAAATCTGGCCGATTTCAAGAAAACCGTCGGTAATTGGTGCCGCACGCCGAGCGGCGAGAATATGATGAAGCTGGCGATTTTTATGGATGCCAAAGCCGTTGCCGGCGACGTTTCACTCTTGGCCGAAGTGAAAAAACATTTGCAGCGCATTATGGTGAACGATACCGGTATGCTGACCGCTTTTGCCCGTGCCGTAGAGCAATTCGACGGCCACAGTAGCGGCTTTTTCGCGCAACTTCTGCACCGCGGACAAAGCGAAAAAATGGACATCAAAAAAATGGGGCAATTCCCGATTGTGCACGGCATCCGCGCGCTCAGTTTGGAAGCACATATCGAAGAAACCAACACCTTCGAACGTATCCGCCATTTAATCCAGCTCGGCGTATTGGAAGAAAATCTCGGCAAAGACACAGCCGAAGCCTTGGGCTACATTATGGATTTGCGCCTGAGCGCCAACTTTGCAATGCTGCACAGCGGTTCGAGCGTGCCGAACCAAGTAGATTTCAGCAATTTGTCTACACTGGAACGCGATTTGCTGAAAGATGCACTGCAAGTAGTCAAACGCTTCAAAGCGATGGTTCGCCAACATTTCCACATCACCCACTGACGGAGGCTGCAATGCTGAAACGTTTTATGCGTAAGCGCGAACGCCAAAAAGTCAGCGATCCGCGCTATGAAATTCTGTTTGATGAAATGCCCGAAGAATGGGTGAGCTTCGATTGCGAAACCACCGGTTTGGACGTTAAAGAAGCAGAAATTTTATCCATCGGCGCGGTGAAAATCCGCCAAAACCGCATTATCGCCAGCGAATCGTTTTATGTGCTGGTCAAACCCGAAAATCCGCTCAAAGCCGCCAACATTACCGTACACGGCCTGCGTCCGAAAGATCTTTCAGACGGCATTCCCGTGCAGGAAGCAGTAAACCGCTTGGTGGATTTCATCGGCGGCCGCGGCTTGGTGGGCTATTATCTGGCCTATGATGTTGCGATGATTAACAAATTCCTGAAACCGATGGCGGGCATCAAACTGCCCAATCCGCAAACCGAGGTATCCGATTTGTTCCGCCGTTGGCAGCAGAAAGCCCATTCGCACGACGATTTCGTTGATCTGCGTATGGATACAATGCTGAAAAAACTCAAACTCCACGGCCTGCCGCGCCACGATGCGCTGAACGACTCCATCAACGCCGCAATGATGTATCTGCTGCTGAAACAGCGTTTGAAATAAGTTCGGCAAACCAAGGCCGTCTGAAAAAGCAAATAAATGTTCCGTCATACTCGGGCTTGACCCGAGTATCTCCTCCGCCTGCCAAACAGGAAAGCTTTCTCCAACGGCAGGCAGTGATCGCTTTTATTTTCAGCGGCGCAAAAACCTGCGCAGTTTTTGCTTCGCAGAAACCTTCGACTTTCAGACGGCCTTCCCGCTGTTCAAAACCGTTTTACCGTGCAAGCGCCGCGCAATCAGGATAAAATAAACCCTTTGCATTCCGAGATACCAAATGTCCTACCAACAAGTCGTATTTGCCGTCAGCGAGCGCATCGCCGAAACTCTTTCCGATGCCCTGATGGAACACGGTGCACTGTCCGCCGCCATTGAAGATGCCCACGCCGGCACCGATGAAGAACAAGCCATTTTCGGCGAGCCGGGTATGCCCGTAGAACAAATTTGGCAAGAAAGCAAAATCCTTGCTCTGTTTGCTGCCGATGCCGATATTGTCCCGATGATTGCCGCGGCCGCAGCCGAAGTCGGCATCGACACACCGGAATACACCGTCGAGCTGCTGCCCGAGCAAGATTGGGTACGCCTCACCCAATCCCAGTTTGATCCGATTAAAATTTCCGACCGCCTGTGGATTACCCCGTCGTGGCACGATGCGCCCGACAGCAGCGCCGTCAATCTGCAACTCGACCCCGGCCTCGCCTTCGGTACCGGCAGCCACCCGACCACTCATCTTTGCTTGCAATGGCTGGATCAAAACCTGAAAGGCGGCGAAAGCCTGCTGGATTACGGCTGCGGCTCAGGCATTCTGGCCATTGCCGCCTTGAAACTCGGCGCAGGCGAAGCCCTCGGCGTTGACATCGACCCGCAAGCCATCACCGCCAGCCGTGACAACGCTGCACAAAACAACGTATCTGCCCGCTTCTATCTGCCGGACGAACTGCCCGAGCAACAGTTTGACATTGTCGTGGCCAACATTCTTGCCAATCCGCTGCGTATGCTCGGCGAAATGCTTGCCGGTCGCACCAAAACCGGTGGCCGCATCGTCCTTTCCGGCATTTTGGAAGAACAAATCGAAGAAATGAGCGGCATTTACAGCCAATGGTTCGACCTGCTGCCCACCCGCACCGACAACGGCTGGGCCTGCATCAGCGGCGTCAAACGCTGATTTATAAAAAAGGCCGTCTGAAAACGCATACCCTGCATTTTCAGACGGCCTTTTTATTCCGTTCAGCAACCGATCCAGCGTTTGAACACCAGCGAAGTGTTCACACCGCCGAAGGCAAAATTATTGTTCATCACATAATCGGTTTGAATTTCCCGGCCGGCTCCGCGGATATAGTCCACCTTGCCGCACAAAGGATCGGGATTATCCAGATTAACCGTCGGAGCGAACCAGCCGCCATTCATCATTTCAATGGAAAACCACGATTCCAAAACGCCGCACGCGCCGAGCGTGTGGCCGAGATAGCTTTTCTGCGAACTCATCGGGATATGGCCGAATACGGCTTCCGTAGCCAGTGTTTCGGCAATATCGCCCTTTTCGGTTGCCGTACCGTGGCCGTTTACATAACCCACCTGCTCCGGCCGTAAACCGCCGTCTTTCAATGCCGCTTCCATACAACGCTGCATCGTGGCTTTTTGCGGCTGGGTAACGTGGCTGCCGTCGCTGTTGGCACCGTAACCGACAATTTCGGCATAGATTTCCGCACCACGCGCCAAGGCGCTGTCCAACGACTCCAAAACAAACATACCTGCGCCTTCGCCGATAACCAAGCCGTCACGCGCGGTATCATACGGACGCGGTGTTGCCTCGGGCGCATCGTTGCGGCGGCTGGCCGCATAGAGCGAATCGAAAACATAAACTTCGGACGGGCAGAACTCTTCGCCGCCTCCGGCCAACATCATTTCAATCAAGCCGTATTTGATGCTTTCATACGCATAACCGATGGCCTGACTGCCTGACGAACAGGCGCTGGAAGTCGGAATAATCCGGCCGGTCAGGCCGAAAAAAATACCGATATTGGCCGCCGCAGTATGCGGCATCATACGCACATAAGTATTGGCATTGAAATTGCGCGACTGGCCGGTCATCAAGAGCTCGCCCATATCGCGGATGTCTTTGGTGCTGCCTACGGAAGAGCCGCAGGCCACACCCATTCGGCCGTCTTTAATGCTTTCGTCGCCGAGCAATCCGGCATCGGCCAATGCCTGCTCGGCCGCATCAACACATAATTGCGACACGCGTCCCATACTGCGCAGCTGTTTGCGCGTCCAATGTTCGGGCGGCGCATAGCCCTCGATCGGCGCACCGAGCTGCGCTTCCAATTCGGGATACTGTTCCGCCCACTCCATACGGCGCACGGCGTTTTTACCTGCTTTGAAGGCCGTCTGAATACTGTTCCAATCACGGCCGAAAGCGGTAATGCCGCCGATGCCTGTTACCACAACCCGTTTCAACACAAACCTCCGTTCACTGCAATCACTTGCCGCGTAATATAGGCAGCTTTCTCGTCCATCAAAAAGCGTACCGCGTGCGCCACCTCTTCCGGCTGCCCCATTCTGGCGGCCGGTACGGCTTTGAGGATTTCGTCCACTGGAACGTGCTCGTCGATAATATCGGTTTCAATCAAACCCGGCGCAACGCAGTTTACCGTAATCTTGCGCTTGGCCAACTCCACCGCCAAAGCTTTTGCCGCACCGATCAGGCCGGCTTTCGATGCGCTGTAATTCACTTGCCCGCGGTTGCCCGTCATGCCGGATACAGAAGCCATACATACAATCCGTCCCGGCTTGCGGCGGCGGATCATCGGCATAACCAACGGATGGAGAACATTGAAAAAACCGTCCAGATTGGTGCGCAGAACGCTGTCCCAATCATTCTCTTCCAAAGCAGGAAAGGCATTGTCGCGGGTTAAGCCTGCATTCAGCACCACGCCGTAATACGCACCGTTGGCCTCCACATCGGCCAGCAATATTTCACGGCAGGCCTCACGCTCGGACACATCAAACTGCAACACGCGCGCCTCGCGCCCCAAGGCACGGATTTCTTCGGCAACAGCTTCCGCCTCTTCGCGGCGGCTGCGGCAATGTACCACAATATCGTAGCCGTCGGCAGCCAGAGCCAATGCCACCGCACGGCCGATACCGCGGTTCGAGCCGGTAATCAAAACGGTTTTGTCCATTTCCCTTCCTTTCATTGCCGTCTGAAAACGGGGCTTTTGCGAAATTGCGCCATTGTTCCCGTTTTCAGACGGCCTGATGATGTATTTTATGCCCAAACCACCAAAACGGCAGCCAGCACAATCAGCAACAAGCCCAGCCAATCCTGTTTGCGCAGTTTTTCTTTAAATAAGAAATGCGAAATCAACAGCATAAACAAAACTTCAATCTGCCCTACGGTTTTCACGAAGGCCACATCCTGCAAACTCATTGCGTGAAACCAGCCGAACGAACCCAAAAAAGAAAACACGCTGGTTGCCCAAGCCAATTTCGGCTTGTGCCACAATTTTTTCAGGGTTTCGCGTTGGCATAAAGCCAAATAAACCGTCAGCAACACGGTTTGCATTGTAATGATGCCGAACAGCACCCAAGCGGCAGAGAGCAGATAATCCGTGTGCAGCGATAAGCTGGCTTCGCGTATCCATAAGGAAGTAAGCGCGAAACACAAGCCGCTGCCCAAGCCGGTCAGCAGAGTCTGCCACGACAAATGGCGCATATTCTCCACGCCGGTCAGCAGAAATACGGCAACAGCACCGACCGCTACGCCCAACCAGCCGAGCCAGCCGATTTGCGTACCGAAAAAGCATACGCCGAGCACGGCGGCGATAACGGCTTCGCTTTTGGCCAACCCCGCACCGATGGCGTAATTTTTCAGGCGGAATAATTGTACCATCAAGGCGGTGGCGGCGATTTGCGCCAATCCGGCTCCGGCAACAAAAGCAAAAAACGCGCCGGAAAAATCGGGCGCAGCGGCAACATTGCCATAACGGTTTACCAGCCACAAATACGCCGCAGCCAAAGGGCAGGCATATAAAAAACGCGCCAGCGTTACGCCCAAAACCGGTACGGTTTTACTCAATTCTTTCTGCGCCGCATTGCGCCAAGCCTGCATCGACGCAGCCAAAAGCGTGAACGCTACCCAAACCATCGCGCCCTACGCTTTCGGACTGAATACGTTCAACGCTGCCTGCACCAACAAACCGTTGGGCGGCAGTACGGCTCGGGCGGCTTCCGGCGCATCTGTCCAGCGCATTTCGCAGTCGAATACGCCGAAGCCTTCGCTGTCTTCCATCGACAATCTGACGTCCACCACCAATTTCGTGCCGACCGGAATATGGTCGGCAAACAGATTCAGTTTGCGCGTCCCCAGCAAATAGCCCAAGCGCACCGGCTCTCCTGCCGCTTCTGCGCGCAGTCCGGCAAATGCGCCGATGCCCTGCGCCATAATTTCCATTCCCATCGTGCAGGGCAAAACGCCGTTTTCCAGCAGAATATGGCCGTCTGAAACCGAAGCCTCGGCCGACAAACTGTCCGGCGTACAGGCGGTAACACGATCAAGCAGCACCATATGGCCGCTGTGCGGCAAAAGCGGCGCAACTTCGGTTATCGGAAAACGACGTTCGGTTTTCCAAGCGGTATTGGCTGTCATTTGATTTTTCTTTTCCTGAATAACATTGATGCCGCGTTTTCAGACGGCCTCGGCCGGCTCTCCGATAATCACCACGGCATTGCTGCCGCCGAACGCAAACGATGCGCTTGCGCCGATACGGCGGCCTTGCGGCCAACGGCTTGCGCTGTCGGTCAAACCGATTTCCGGCAGCTTGTCATCGCGTACACCGTCCCACAGCTGCGGCGGCAGTTTGCCCTCGGGGTTGTATTTTCGGCCGGCTATTCCCCACAGCAGGGCAGCCTCCAAAGCACCGGCCGCACCGAGCGTATGACCGGTCAGCGGTTTGGTGGACGTACAAGCCGTTCCTCTGCCGAATACTTGATGAACGGCAATGCTTTCCATACTGTCGTTGTGCTGCGTTCCCGTTCCGTGCAGGTTAATCCAGCCGATGTCTTCTGCCGCCAAGGCAGCGTGGCGCAAGGCCGTCTGAAAAGCCTGTGCCGCCCCCAAGCCGTCCGGCCGCGGCGACGACATATGATAAGCGTCGCTGCTTGCGCCGTAGCCCGCCAACACCATACTGCCATCAAACAGCGGCTCGCGCGTCATCACAAACACCGCCGCTGCCTCGCCGATATTGATGCCGCTGCGGTTGGCGGAAAACGGGTTAGCCAAACCTTCGGACAACACTTCCAATGAGTGGAAACCGTTAATTGTCAGCGGAGAAAGCGTGTCCGCACCGCCGCACAATACCGCATCGCACAAACCGGCATTCAGCAGCCGTGCCGCACTGATTAAGGCCCGCGCGCCCGAAGTGCAGGCTGTAGACACAACATAACGCAAGCCCTGCAAACCGTACACTTCGGCTGCAAATTCGGCCGGTGCCGCCATCAGCTGCTGCGACTGCTTAAACGGACGGCTGCTCCATTCACCGCTTGCTGAGGCCGTCTGAAAAAGCGGAATATTTTCATCCACGCCGCTGGTCGATGTTCCCATTACCACGGCCACACGCGCCGCGCCGTAACGTTGCTTGACTGCTTCAATCTGCGGCTCGATTTGCGCCAGCGCGTGCCACAATAATTGATTGTTGCGGCTGCGGTATTTTTCCGGCAGATGTTGCGGGAAATCACGCAGCTTCTGCGAAACGGCACCGAATGCGCGCGATTTTCCGGCAATCCATTGTTCGGAAAACGCCAAAGGCGTTTGCCCGGGCGGATTCAGCAAAGCTTCACAATGTGCCACCATTCCTTCACCCAAAGCGCTCAACACAGCCGGTTCGGCCAGATAAAAAGCCATTATTCCGCTCCTTCGTCCAAAATGTGCAAATGCCAGCGAACACCGTCCGGAAAGGCAATCCGATAGCCGCCCTGCTCGGTTTCTATGCGCCACAATTCTTGCTGTTTCCACGCAAACACCGCGCCGCCCTGATGATTTTCTTGTCCGGCAGACGGATAAACTGCCTTGCCGTCTGCGGCCAACACCGGCAGCAATGCGGCAAACAAACGACGGGCATCAGCATTCGGCATCACAAAGCCGTCATTCCGCCAACCGTTGCGGTCCAACAGCTGGCGGGAAAGCGGTGCACCCAAAGCATCGGTCAGCACAAAACGCAGCGCTTCGCCCTCGCGGTACACCGCCAATACGGCATTGGTGCTGTTTTCTTCCGCCGGATGGAAACGCTCGGCCTGAAACCAATGTACTTCGCCTTCGCCCAACACCGGTACGGCGGCAGGCTGCGGCAATACAGCCGTACAAGCAGCCAGTACACTGACGGCTGCCGCGGCAATAAAGCTTTTAAGATAACATTTCATTTCTGCTTTTCCTTTTCAGCAGCCATACGGCAAACAGCATATTCCAAAAAGTACCCGCCGCTACGGTCAAGCCGAACGAAGCCACTGCCGGCGTACTGCTGAATGCCAATAAAGTAAAGGAGATGCCGGTAGTCAGCGCGGCAGCGGCCATTCCGCCGAAACGTGCGGCGGCGCTGTGTTTTTCGGAAAGCGCGTACACCGCATAATCAATGCCGACCGCCGATACCAACAGCAAGCCGAACATTGCAAACAAGCTGACCGGCACGCCGAACCACCCCAGCAGCGACACGGTTACTACCGCCGCCGCCAAAGGAACGGCCATAATCTGCGTTGCACGGCGTGCGCCGCCCAAACGCCACAACACCAGCCACGCCAAAGCGAATGACAACAGTTTCAGCCAAGCCGCCTGATTGCGCGTATCCAGAAACAGCTCGTTCAAATGAGCGCGCTTGTCCGCCCAATGCAAGCCTTCCGCACCGACCAAGGCAGCCTGTACGGCAGCCGCATCGTGTACACCGTGCAAGCGTATCAAAGCGGCAAAACGCCCTTTTTCTACTTCACCCAGATACAGCGGCCGCCAAGCCTCGGCCAAGGGGTGGGCAAGGCCGTCTGAAAGCGGCACGGGCGCACTTTCCGACGCAGAAATCAGTGCTTCGCGCACGGTTTTGCGCGGTACGCCAACGGCGCGTAAAGCCTGCCATTCCTTCGGTTTATCCGCCAATCCGGCCAAATGGGTTTGCAGTTCGCGCTGCTCGGCCAGCGTGGCAAATTGTCCGCCCAAGGCTTCAAAGCCGTCCAACGCGCCCTGCTCCTGCAAGAGCTGCAAACGCTGCGCGGCTTCACGGCTTTTCAATAATAATCCGTCTTCGCTTGCTGCTTCCGCCAGCACGGACTGCGTTCCGAACGATACGCCTGCCAAACGGCCGATCTCCTGCGTTTCACGCAACAACTCGGGCTGCACCGCCACCCAAGCGCGGATGTCGTCGTGCCACTGGCTGCGGAACAAACCGATAAGCACCAGCAACAGCGCCACAGCAGCCAGCCCTTTTTTCAGACGGCCTTGCTGCCGTTTGCGGCCGTCTGAAAAACGGCCGACGGGTTTGCTCGGCAGAAACCGGTTTTGCACGCTTTCTGCTCGGCGCGAATAGCGGCCGTGATAATCGCGAAACAGCTTCGGCAGCCAAAGCACGGTTGCCCCGAAAGCGGCAATCAGGGCAAATGCAGAAAACAGCGCCGTCTGCCGCAACACCGGCAACGGCGTAAGCCACAATAAAGCATAGCCCGATACCGTAATCAGCAGGCTGACGGCAAATACCGGCAACACCGCCCGCGCGGCCTGGGCAGCCTGCCATTTTTCATTACGGCGGATAAAACGTGCCGGCGTCAGCCAGTGCAGCGGAAAGTCCACCAGCAAACCGATTAAACTGGTGCCGATCACCACCGTTAAAATATGGATTTCGCCAAATACCGCCAACACAGCCGCCAAGCCGGCTGCCAAACCGGCCGCCAAAGGCAGCAGCAGCCAGAAAATCCGTTTGCTGCGGAACAGACGCAGCAGAAAAGCGAAAGTCAGCAGCAAACCGGCCGCACCCATCAGCGAACTTTCACGCTCGGCCTGTATTTTCGCAGCGGCGGCAAACAAAGCACCGCCGCCCATCAGCAACGACCCGCCGCTGCTTGCGGCTTGCGCGCGGCTGCTGTCTGCCAAACGCTGTACTGCTGCCGCATCGCCTTGGCGGCCGTCTGAAAATACGCCGCGCAGCAAAACCCACGTTTTGCCGCCGTCTTCGGCATACAACATACCGTTCGCTTCATTCCACTGCAAACCGCCGGCACTTTCGGCCGAACGGTTGAGATAACGCCCGAAACCCAGCCAATCCTGCTCCAAAGGCAGCAGCGAAGGCCCGGCAAACGGATTAACCGCCGCTTCGGCGCGTTCGCGGAAATAATCCTGCGGGCGTTCCAGCAATAAGGCGCGTTGTTCAGACGGCATAAACGCCATACCGAAACGCGCACCGTCCTGCTGCAAAGCGGCCAAATCGGGGCGGATTTCGCTGTCCACACGGGCGAACAGGCCGCTCTCGCGCCACAGTTGCGCCAAAGCCGAGGCCGTCTGAAAAGCGGCTTCGGCTTCATCGTGTCCCGTCATTGCGACAAGCTGGCCGTTGAGCTGTTTTTCCGCCGCTTCATCGGCTTTCAGCAACAGCACATCGGGGCGTTTTTCCTCCGGCAGCAGCGCGTTCAAATCGGTTTGCAGCCAAGCGCCCGAAGCCGCACACCAAACGGCAAAAGCAACGGCCGAAATCAGAGCAAACGTATAAATCGCGCGCAGCAGTTTCATTTTCAGACGGCCTTTACATTAAAGATTCGCGGGCAAAACCGCTCAAAGCACGGCCGGTCTGCACATTGTCAAAAGTCATCACCGTCCGGTCGCCCTGTTTTTCGTGCAGCTCCACACGGCGCACGGTTTGGCCGCCGCTGATGTCGATATGCTCGAACACCTGCTTCATCAGCGCGGTTTTCGGTTGCAGGCGCAATGCCCAGCGCTGCGGCGTACCACTCAATTTCAGCTCGAAATGCTGCGCCAAGCCTTGCGTATTGCCGCCGAGCAAGTCTAAAAACAGCGCGATTTGGCGGTTTTGCACCGCTTGCGCGCCGCTTTTTGCCGCCGACCAGTTTTTTCCGTTCCACTGCATAATGCCGTCTGCACGCACGCGCAAGCGGTTGTCAAACGGCTTTTCCATCAGCCACAGCAAACCTTTGCCCGGCTGCAAAACAAATTTTCCGTGTGCGGTCATCGGCTTGGGCAGAGATTTGAGATAACGCTGTTGGACAAAACGGCCTTCCACATTGCCGCTTTTGTTCAGAGTTTGCGCCAATTCGGCAGGAGAAAACGCCCAAGCGAAAGGCGCGGCCAGCAACATTGCCATCATCAGTAATTTTTTCATTGTTTCCCTTTCTCCGTTTTCAGACGGCCTGAATACAGGCGGCCGTTTCCAACGCTCAAAAATAGGAATGGTAAACCCGGCAAAAGCAAAGCCCGGCAAACGGCGGATAAAAATCGGCAGGCCGTCTGTAAAATTATGCCGATGGCCTGCTACTGCGCGGCGGCGCAATCTGCTTCTGCTTTTGCCGTTTTTCAATAAGTTTGCCGCTAAACAGGGCTTGTTCAGACGGCCTCGCGGAAAGTCGGATGACGGCGTACGGCTTCCTGCCAGCTTTGCGGCGTTTGGAACTGCAATTCGCCGTTTTCCAGCGATACCGCAGCCTGCGTCGTTGAGGCCTGCGTCAGCTTCGCGCCGCTTTCAGCATCACGAATCGTGTATTTGATACGCAGGCAGCTTTCGATTTCGGTCAGCGCCAGCTCAATACGGATTTTTTGGCCGAAACGCGCCGGTTTCACATATTTCAACGCCATCTGCACAATCGGCCAGCTGTATCCCTGCCGCCCCATTTCATTGTAATCATAGCCGATGGCGGCCAGAAAATCGCAACGGGCGATTTCCAGATATTTCACATAATGACCGTGCCAAACGATGTGCATCGCATCTACATCGAAAAACGGCACTTCGGTTTCGCAAACGTGGCGGCAGTAAATATGGTCAGCCATTGGCTTCGTCTTTCCAAAAATCGTAAAAATTAAACCATTGCAGCGGATTGGCGGCACATTCTTCCGCCAAAACACCGGCAAAACGCGCAGCGGCGGAGGCCACTTCCTTTTGCCGCGAAGCACGCGGCCAAGCGGAGGCATCGGTAAAATAACGCAGCCGCAGCGTATAACGCCCGTTTTCTTTGATGCAGAACAGCGTATTGACTTTGGTTTTCAGCAATGCGGCCAGCAACCAAACGCCCTGCGGCCAAGGTGCGTCTGCACCCAAAAAACGGGCTTCGACTGTTTTACCGCCGGAAACCGGTTCGCGGTCGGCAGCAACGGCCAGCCATTCGCCGGCCGATATGCGCCGTTCCAATTCCAACATCAAAGCGGCATCCAAATCCGTTACCTGAATCAGGCTGATGTCGTCCGCACCGGCTTTCACCAAAGCTTCGTTGAACGCTTGCGCGTGCCTGCTGTGCACCAAGATATTGAGCTTAAAGCCGCGGTGGTGGGACACCAAAGCGCGGCACACTTCTACATTGCCGAAATGTGAGCAGGCAAAAATCTGGCCGCGGCCGCCCTGCTCGACCAGCTGCGACAAGCCGTCCGGATCGTCAATCCGCAAATCGCGGTAAGTGATTTTTTTCTGCCAGACGGCAAAGCGGTCACACACGGATTCGCCGAAAGCGGCAAACTGCCGCCAAACGGCAAATCGGGGCAATACGGTTTCGGGAAAGGCCGTCTGCAAACGTGCCTGATAACACGCAATATAACGCCGCTGTTTTGGCGAAGTGATATAAAAATAAGTACACACCGCCGCCATTACGGGGCGCAGCAGCCCGACAGGCAGCCAGCGTACCAGCCACGCCGTCAGTGCCAGCACGGCACGGCTGCCGCGCTCGTTTTGCGCTGCCCAATGCTGTTTGTTGCCCGTCTGCCCTGCCACGTTTATACCTTATCCGTTTCCGTTCCGCCACTTTTCAGACGGCCGCGATTGCACAGGCGCTGCTGCAACATTGTCACAAACAGCCGTGCGTGCATTTTGCTGATGAGCCAGTTATCGCGCCAAGCACGAAAATGCGATATGCCGTCTGCCTGATAGCGCACGGGCGTTTTCACCCACACCGGCAATACGCCGCGCCAATACAGGCGCACCAGAATTTCGGTATCGAAATCCATCCGGTTGCCCACTGTTTCGCTGCATACAACGGCGTGCGCTGCGGCCAGCGGATACAGACGGAAACCGCACATTCCGTCTTTAATATCGCGCGAGCCGGTGTGCAGCATATTCCAAAAATCGGTGATTTTCCGGCCGTACAGCCGCGCTTTCGGTGCATCGCTGCCGTATTGCGGCCACGCACAAATCACGGCATCCTGCTGTTTTTCTGCTTCGGCCAACAGCTTGGCCGCATCGTCCAGATTGTGTTGCCCGTCGGCATCTACCTGCAAAATATGGCTGTAACCGTGTTGCACGGCATAGCGCAAACCGGCTTTAACCGCCGCGCCTTTGCCGCCGTTGATTTCGCGATAAAGCACTTCGGCCGTTCCTGCGGCGGCCAAGGCATCTAAAACGGGACGGCATTCGGCGGCCGAGCCGTCATCAACCACCAATACGTCCAAGCCCTGCCGCTTCATTGACTGTGCAACCGCAGTAATGGTTGCCGCGTGGTTGTAATGGGGAATCAGTGCCAGAACGTTCATTGTACGGCTCCGTCAAATGTGCCGAACACCATACGTCCCGATGCACAGCCCGCCCCGTCGCTTTTCAAAATTTTAAACGAGAGTTTGTGCTTGCTTTCATCATAAGCCAGCTCTACCCGCAAATAGTCGTTCGGACGGACAAATTGCTGATATTTCAGATTTTCAACGCGGACAACATTGTCCCGCCAGCCGCTGGCCTGCGCCAAATCGCGCACCCATTGCAACTCAATCACGCCCGGTACCAAAGGAAACTGCGCGAAATGTCCGCCGAAATACACCAAATCCAAAGGCACAATGCCTTCAAACGCCAACACGCCTTCCTGCGTATTTTCAGACGGCCGCCATTGCGGCGATTTTTGCGCTTCGGTAAATGCTGCCGTCACATCAGCCGCCGTAATCTTCGATTGCGTATTACGCGGCAGCTCGGCGGCAAAACGCCAATAACGCGGCAATGCCGCAGTATCCTGACTCTTGGCCAAATGCCGTTTTAAAGCCGTCGCCACCGCAGCACGCCCCTGCGAAGCAAACGCTTCGATGCCGTCTGAATTCAAGGCTGCCCACACTGCCAGACGCTTGTATTTCGGATGCAGGCAGCAGTATGCATCGGCAATCCATTCGTGCCGCAGCAGATCTTGTTCGATTTGCGCCAGCGACACGCGCTTATCTTCAAACTTGATGATGCGGTCTTTACGGCCGAGCAGCGTGAAACCGCCGTCTGAAAACTGCACCACATCGGCCATTTCGCGCACGCCGCCGCTCCACGGCGAAGCAATATGCAGCGTACCGTCTTCTTGTTGCGCCGCCTGCACGCCGTTCAAAGTGCGCCAAACGCCGCCTCCTTGCCGGGCAGCAATCGCGCCGGTTTCCGTGCTGCCGTAGATTTCCCAAGGCAAAATCGCGTTCTCGGCCAGCAAAGCCGCCGTATCCTGCGGCAATGCACCGCCGGACGACACAATACCGCGCAATTTCGGCCGTACTGCCGCCCAGTTCCGCTCTACGCCCATACGGTTGAGCAATGCCGGACTGGCAATCCAGATGCAGGGCTGCGCTTGCCCGGCAGTTGCCGCCAGCAGGGTTTCCGGATAAACATTTTGTTCGCGCGTCATCGTCCAGCCCATTGCCAGTGGCAAAGCAAAACGGAAAGTCAGCCCGTATAAATGCTGCGGGCTGACGCTGCCGACAACGCTTGATGCGCCGTGTTCAAACGGCAGTGTTGCCGCCAAAGCCAGCGTTTCATTTTCCAAATCGGCAACTGTTTTACGCACGATTTGCGCCTGACCGCTTGAACCGGACGTTTTCAGAAACAGCTCGCATTCGCTGTTCAAGCGGTAATCTGCGCGGTTTTCAGACGGCATTTCAGGCAACGTTTCCGCCCAGCCCGGCAGATAGCGCGCCGATTCGCCGAACGGTGCGCCGTTTTCTGTATCGTGCAGCCAAAATGCGCCCTGCTCCGCTGCCCACCGGCGGTTGTCTTCTGCCGCATTCGGCGGCAGCAGCACTTTCGCACCGCTGTGCCAAGCCGCCAACAAAGCGCAGGCAAACCAAGCGGAGTCGGCAAACCACAACGCTACGGTATCCGCACCGTGTTCGCGCAAGGCTTGCGATACAGCCGATACGCGACGGTTGAACGCTTCGCGCGTCCAGTCGGGCGCGGCCGCCACGATTTCCTGCTGCGGCAGCTCGGGGGAAAGAATTTCGCTTAATCGGTAAATCATATTCGGTTACATCTGCCAAGCGCGTTTGCACTCAGATTTTCAAAATTTTCTTGCGGTACAGCCACTCGCCGCCCGCCAACAAACCCATCAGAACATAGGCAATCAAACCGGTATAGGCGGCCCACCATTCATAGCGGCGGCAAAGTACCAAAACGGCGGAAATGCCGCCGTTCATAATAAAAAACGCACACCAAATCTGCGTTACCCTGCGCGTATAACGCACGCCTTCGGACGGCAAATCGGGCTGTTGCAGCCGCGCCAAGCGCTCGACCAAGCTTTGTTCCGTCAACAGGCTGCCGCCGAACAGCAGCAACATCAAAGCGTTGACTGCCGTAGGATACCAATACAGCGTATCGGGCATATCCGCCCACCAAGCCAAGGCAAAAAAAGCAGCCAAAGCCAACGACAATAGGCGCTGTCCCGACACTTTCTGCGCCAGTGCGCGCACCAGCCACAGCAGACACATTGCCGCAGTCAGCCAAACAAATGCGCCGTTTTCCCGCCCGAAATACCATACCAGAGGGTAAGCGATACTGGCCGCTGCCAACAGGATTTTACCGAATATGCCCATATTGATTTTCTCAACGGCGCTTTCCGAATATCCGTTTTTTAACCGGAATGCCGCGCCGTCCTGCCCGTCGTTCAAGCTATGCTTTCAGACGGCCTTGCTGCTCTGACACAGGCAAGGCCGTCTGAAAAAATACCGCAGTCCAGATTTTATTGTGCACCGTTCTGCTTCAATACCGCCTGTACGACATCTTCAAAAGTACGCACGGCGCGGAAATCTTCGGCTTGCAGCTTGCGGCCGGTTTCACGTTTGATGTGGTCGATCAAATCAATGGCATCAATGCTGTCGATTTCCAGATCTTCATAAAGATTGGTTTCCGGCTTGATGCGCTCCGGCTCGATTTCAAACAGGTTTACCAAAGCATCGGTTAAAATCCGGCGGATTTCTTGTTCGGTCATTGTCCGCTCCTTATTGCGCCTGACGGCTTTGGATAAAGGCTGCCAAGGTATTCACATTGGCAAAATGTTCGCGCAGGTTTTCTTTTTCGCTGTCAAGCTGGAAACCGAAAGCCTTTTGTACGGCCAAGCCCAGCTCCAAAGCATCTACCGAATCCAAACCCAAACCTTCGTCGCCGAACAGCGGCGCTTCGCTGTCGATATCGGCGGCAGTCATATCTTCCAAACCCAAGCTGTCGATAATCAGCTGTTTGATTTGCGTATCCAGATTGCTCATAAAGTTCTTTCCATAAAATAGTTTTGCAGATAATCATTCAAACGCCGCGCGGCAATCGGCAGCGGTTTCTCGGCGAGCCACGTTTCCGGCAGGATATCGTCGCCCACAGTAATTTCGTAATGGATTTTTTGCGCCGGAATATGATACCAAGGCTGGCCTTTTTTAAAGTTCGGCGGTGTCATTTTAATGGTTACCGGCGTAATCACCTCGGCGCTGCGAAGACCGATGGATACCGCACCGCGGTGCAGCTTCACCTGCCCGTCCCATCCGGTACGCGTACCCTCCGGAAAAATCAGCAGTGTTTGGCCGCTGCGGAAAATACGTTCCACTTCTTCCAGCATTTCCAGCGATTCATCGTTCGGCAGATAACCGGCGGCCAAAATCTGATTGCGCATTGTCGGGTTATCCACCAAATCTTTTTTAACCAAACAATTCAAGTCGGAACAATGCCCGATCATCATCACCACATCAAGCAAAGACGGATGGTTGCACAACACCAGCTGCCCCGGCCGGCCGAGTTTCTCCAAGCCGTTGAAGCGCACGCTCAACACGCCCGACCATTGCAGATAACGCACAAAGTGCCGCCACGTCCAAGAAATCATCCGCCGCGCACGCAACTGGCGCGGCAAATCGTTTTTCGTACTTTTCAATACATAAGGCAGCAGCACGATTTGAAACAGCACGCCGCTGATGCCGAAAATGATAAAGCCGAGCATGGTTGCCAAAAAACGGCGGATACGGTTTGCATTCATCGCTTTTTCCGCCACAACCAACCCCTGTCGTTTGCCTGGCGCACATATTCGGCATCACCGCGCAGCATAAAACGTAGCCAATCCAGCGCGCCCCAATAATCGGCCACCTCTTTTCCGCCCCCGCCAGAATCCGGCAAGCTGTTTTCAGACGGCATCAGTGAGAGCTCGTATTCATCGCCCGCCTCCAACACCAAAGCCAGCGCATAAGCAAACGGCGCACGGCAGGCGTGGACGGCATAATCGGTTTTCAAAGGCTCATCGGCCAGCAACAGCAAAACGCGCGATGTACCTTCTTGCAACAAGGCATAGCACTCTGCCAATGCTGTTTCCAAACCATCGGCAGAAACCGCCAATGCGGTACTTTCACTCATATCGGCACGCAACATCGACCACTGTCCGGCCGGTGCATTGTGTACCGACAGGCCGAAAGAAGTCGGCGATACGCTGCCGCTCTTAAATAATTCGAGCCACAGCTCGAAACTGCGGTTGATTTCACCGTCGTGGGAAGCATACACCAAAGGCATATCGGGAAAAGCCTGCGCCAGCGGCCAAGCCGCATCGCAAATCAACCGTGCCGCCGCCCCCAAACGCCGCCGCTGCAAAGGTGGCAGAAACGCCAAAGCAGGCTTGTATTCCGGCAAATCCTGCACAGCCGCCGCATCTTCCGCCCATAAACGCCATTGCGCCTCATCGGCCATACGGCCGCCCAACGCACGCCAATCGGCAATGCGGAAAGAAAAACGGCAAGACGGCTGTACGCTCATTCTTTTCAACTCCTTACAAACCAGCGGAGAATTTTAACCTATCCGAACGGAGAAAACCAGTTTGCACAACGCATCAGGCCGTCTGAAAAACAACGCTTTCAAACGCTCCCGGCACCGCAAACTTCATATTCCGAGATGCTCAAAACCGGTTCTTCCATTCACGCAAGGCGGTGAATACGGCCGATCCGCTGTCATCGGTTGCGCCTTGTTCGAGCGCGGCTTGTCGGACAGCCGGTTCGGCGGTGCGTAAGAACGGGTTGATGCGTTTTTCGTGTGCCAGTGTTACGGGCAGCGTCGGCGTGTTTTCCGCAGCCTGCAAGGCCGTCTGAATATCGGGATTAT
>JAUNKU010000107.1:0-1667 GCA_030532645.1 Neisseria sp.
GTTGCCAAGCCGAGGAAAATCAGGAAGCCGCCGGAATCGGTTACCGCCGTAATCAGCACGGAGCTACCGAGCGCGGGGTCTTTGCCGAATTTGTCCATCAGGACGGGAATCAGTACGCCCATTACGGCGGCCAGCAGCAAGTTCAGCGTCATCGCGGCCACCATTACCAAGCCGATGCCGATGTTTTGATACAGGGCAACGGAAACCAAGCCCATTACCGAGCCCCAAATCAGGCCGTTTGCCAGCGCAACGCCGATTTCTTTTTTCAACAGGCGGCTGGCCTGCGCGCCGGTCAGTTGGCCCATCGCCATTGCGCGGACAATCATAGTAATCGTTTGGTTGCCCGAGTTGCCGCCGATACCGGCAACAATCGGCATCAGCGCGGCCAATGCCACAATCTGTGCGATGGAGTTTTCAAATGCGCCGATGACGCGGCTGGCCACAAAAGCGGTACACAGATTCACCGCCAGCCATACCCAGCGGTTTTTCACCGAATCCCACACCGGCGCAAACAGGTCTTCTTCCTCTTGCAAACCGGCCATATTCAGCAGGTCGGCTTCACTTTCTTCGCGGATTACGTCCACCATTTCGTCAACGGTAATCCGGCCGATCAGCTTGTTTTCATCATCGATAACCGGTGCGGTTACCAAATCGTAACGTTCAAACGCCTGCGCCGCTTCTTCCACATCATCGGTCGGCCGGAAGCGCACGACATCGCGCGCCATCACGTTTTCCACCAAATCTTCGGGATCGGAAACCAGCAGTTTGCGGATCGGCAGCACGCCGATTAACACTTCGTTTTCGTCCAATACGAAGATTTTGTCGGTGTGGTCGGGCAGGCTGTCGAAACGGCGCAGATAACGCAGCACCACTTCGCAGGCTACGTCTGCACGCACACTGACCAGCTCGAAGTCCATCACCGCGCCGACTTGGTCGTCTTCATACGACATCGCCGCTTTAACCTGCTCGCGCTCTTCTTCATCGCGCGTTTGCAGGGCCTCGTACACCACTTGGTGAGGCAGATCGTCGGCCAGCTCGGCCAAATCGTCCGCATCCATATCTTCTACCGCTGCCAAGAGTTCGTCTTTGTTCATACTCTCGATCAGCGTTTCGCGCACGGCATCGGATACTTCCAGCAGCACGTCGCCGTCGTCTTCCGGCTCGGCCAAACGCCATACCAACACGCGCTCTTTCGGCGGCAGCGATTCCAGCAAAGCGGCCATATCGGCAGGGTGCAGCTCGCTCAAAATGCCGGCCAGCTCCTGCAAGACGGCATTCTGCGCTTCATCGGCCAAATGTACGCCGGGCTGGATATGTGCGGACACAGGCAGCAGCGCTTCGGCCAGCTCCTGCACGCGGTCGATATCGAAGCTCAAACGCTCCTGTTCGGCCGCAACGGTTTCGGTTTCTTGGTTTTCGGTGCTCATAAATGCTCCGACCGCTCAAACGGCCAAGCATTCAAGCGGAGATTATTTCAGGAAAGGGAATAAAGAGAAATGACCCGGGAAGATCCATAATGACGGCCTGCACTCGGCAAGGCGGACTGTTAAAAACAGTAAGTATTTTACACTTTTTGGCGGTTGCGGGCAAAGAAAGGCCGTCTGAAAAACGGCATTTTTCCTTTTGACGGAAACGGCGTTTTTTCAGACGGCCTGATATGCAGTTTC
>JAUNKU010000107.1:1767-4433 GCA_030532645.1 Neisseria sp.
GCCGCCAGCAGCGGCAGATTGTAGTGTAAAAAGGTCGGGATAACCGTATCGCGGATATGGTCGTGCTGGCCGTCTGCATTCAAACCGGCTGTCGGGCCGAGCGTAGAATCCGAAGCAGGCGAACCGGCATCACCCAGCGCACCGGCCGTACCGATAATGGCCACAGTCGCCAGCGGTGAAAAGCCCATACTGATGCACAGCGGTACATAAATCGCGGCAATAATCGGCAAGGTTGAAAAAGAAGAACCAATGCCGACGGTTACCAGCAAACCCACCAGCAGCATTGCCAATGCAGCCATACCTTTACTGCCTGCAAACATATCCGCTGCCGCTTTTACCAAAGGCTCGATCGCGCCTGTTGCCTTCATCACCTCGGCAAAACCTTGCGCCGCAATCATAATAAAGCCGATCATCGCCATCATTTTGATACCGGCATTAAACACTTCGTCAGCATCGCCCCATTTCACCACGCCCAGCGCCATAAATACGGCAAAACCGAACATTGCACCCAGCAGCAAAGAATCCGCCCAAAGCTGTACGGCAAACGACACGGCAATCGCCAACAAAGCCACAACGCTGCGGTAAGTAGAAACTTTCTGTTTTTTCACCGGCTCGGCCTGCACGTTTTCCGCAGCATTGCGGTAACGGCGCGGCTTGCGGTAGCTGATAAATACGGCCAACAGCAAACCGGCCAGCATACCCAGCGCCGGAATCGTCATCGCCGACATCACATTGATATGGCCGACTTCCAAACCGGCTTTACTGATATTGCCCAGCAAAATCTGTTTCAAAAAAATCTCGCCGAAACCGTATGGCAGAAACATATAAGTCGTTACCAAACCAAAAGTCATCACACATCCGAGCAGACGGCGGTCAATTTCCATACGGTTGAACACCATCAACAAAGGCGGAATAACCAAAGGAATAAAGGCAATATGAATCGGAATCAGGTTCTGGCTCATAATACTCATCGCCAACAACGCCAGAATCAACATCCATTTCAAGCCGTTAAAGCGTCCCGGAATACGGTCTTGCGTACCGCTGCGGTCAAGCCGCTTGATCACCGCATCAGACAAAGCCTGCGGTAGGCCGGAATGGGCAATCGCCACCGCAAACGCCCCCAGCATTGCATACGATAAAGCAATCTGCGCGCCGTTTGCCAAACCTTTTTGGAACACTTCCATCGTTTCCGCCAATCCCAAGCCGCCCAGCAGGCCGCCCGCCAGTGCACCCAGCAGCAAGCTCAGCACCACGTGCACGCGCGCAAACGACAAAACCAGCATAACGACAACCGCCACTACCACTGCATTCATTTTTCTACTCCGTTTTTTATTTCCCGCCCACCAGCTGTCGGGTAAACTGCCCAAACTGTTTTTTTCAGACGGCCTTTTATGCTCCCAAAGGCCGTCTGAAAAAAAGCTGCACCGCCGTTCTACCCTGCAATATCAAAGCTTACTCCGCAAACCATTGCTGGTATGCCCGAGCAAAGTTTCCGGCGAATTCCTCTTCAAATCCTTTATCAAGCACGGCAAACCGAGTGATTTTCAGACGGCCTTCCGCTCGGCAAAACCGTTACCGGTATCCAGATAACAAATCTCGGCAAGGCAAATCATTAAAATCTTAACACAATCTAACCAAACAATAAAACAAGCAACAAAAAAGCACGGCAAAACCGTGCTTTTTACTGATACAAATCCCACAATTACTTGTGTTTTTGTGCGCGAATATAATCCAGCGTTTTGAGTTCGGCAATCGCCGCAGCCAGCGCTGCTTGTGCTTTGGCCAAAGACGCTTCGTCTTCTGCCTGAGCCACACAGCTTTCCGCTGCTTTTTTCGCCTCTTCGGCACGCGCCTGATCCATTTCCGCACTGCGGACGGCAACATCCGCCAGTACAGTCAGTTTGTCAGGACACACTTCCAGCACACCGCCGGAAACAGCCACCAAAACTTCTTCGGCTTGGCCGGGAACCTGCAAACGCAAAGCACCCGGACGCACCAAACTCATAACCGGCTCGTGTCGCGGATAAATACCGAGCTCACCTTGAACGGTCGGAACCACCACAAAAGATGCTTCGCCGGAAAAGATGTTTTGTTCGTTACTTACCACTTCAACCTGCATGACACTCATGCCAGCCTCCTTAGTTTAAGGTTTTCGCTTTCTCAACAGCTTCTTCGATGCCGCCAACCATATAGAACGCTTGTTCCGGCAGGTGGTCGTATTCGCCGCTCAAAATCGCCTTAAAGCCGGCAATGGTATCGCGCAGCGATACATATTTACCAGGAGAACCGGTAAACACTTCGGCTACGTGGAAAGGTTGAGACAGGAAACGTTGGATTTTACGGGCACGCATTACAGTCAGTTTGTCTTCGGCAGACAGCTCGTCCATACCCAAAATCGCGATAATGTCACGCAATTCTTTGTATTTTTGCAGAGTAGACTGAACGCCGCGGGCAACATCATAGTGCTCTTGACCCAAAACCATCGGATCCAGTTGACGTGAAGTTGAATCCAAAGGGTCTACCGCAGGGTAAATACCCAAAGATGCAATGTCACGGCTCAATACCACGGTTGCGTCCAAGTGGGCGAAAGTGGTTGCAGGAGACGGGTCAGTCAAGTCATCCGCAGGTACGTAAACGGCTTGAATCGAAGTAATCGAACCGGTTTG
>JAUNKU010000107.1:4533-5956 GCA_030532645.1 Neisseria sp.
TGGTAGAAGTCGTTACCTTCACGGGTACGCTCACCTACACCGGCAAACACAGACAAACCGCTGTGTGCTTTTGCGATGTTGTTGATCAATTCCATCATATTCACGGTTTTGCCCACACCTGCACCGCCGAACAAACCTACTTTACCGCCCTTAGCGAACGGGCACAGCAAGTCGATTACTTTAATGCCGGTTTCCAACAACTCTGTTGTGCTGGACAATTCGTCAAATTTAGGGGCTTCTTGGTGAATGGCGCGTTTATGCTCGGACGCAACAGGGCCTGCTTCGTCAACAGGGTTGCCCAATACGTCCATAATACGGCCCAATGTCGCTTTACCGACAGGCACAGTAATCGGCGCACCGGTGCTGTTGACAGCCATACCGCGTTTCAAACCGTCGGAGCTGCCCATTGCAATGGTACGTACCACGCCGTCACCCAGAAGTTGTTGTACTTCCAGCGTCAGATCGGTATCGACCAATTTCAACGCATCATATACACGCGGAATAGAGTCGCGTGGAAATTCCACGTCCACTACCGCGCCGATGATTTGTACGATTTTGCCTTGGCTCATTATCGTATCCTATTTATTCAGACCGGCTGCGCCTTAAACGGCTGCGGCACCGGCCACAATTTCTGACAACTCTGTGGTAATCGCCGCCTGACGCGACTTGTTGTATACCAAGCGCAACTCTTTGATGGCATTGCCTGCATTATCGGTTGCAGCCTTCATCGCCACCATACGGGCAGCCTGTTCGGATGCCATATTGTCACACAATGCTTGATAAACCACAGACTCTAAATAGCGGCAAACCAAATATTCCAGTACGTCAACCGGGCTGGGTTCGTAACGATAATCCCAGTTGTGGCTGCTGCCCTCAGCTTCTTTGATGGCGTTTTGACCGATCGGCAGCAAAACCTCTGCTGTCGGTTCTTGACGCATAGTATTGACGAAACCCGAATATACCAAGTGGATAACGTCTAATTTCTGCGTTTCATAACGGTCAAACAATTCGGTCAGCGAACCCAGCAGCATTTCCATTTTCGGGGTATCACCCAAATTTACTGCGCTGGCAATCACATTCAAGCCGACACGCTGGCAAGCTGCCAAGCCTTTGCTGCCGAAGCAGACTACTTCGACTTCGATACCTTTGTCTTGATACTCTTTGACTTGGGCAAAGAATTTTTTCAAAACGTTGGCATTCAAACCGCCGCAAAGACCTTTATCGGTAGTAATCAGAATGAAGCCCGCACGGCGCACTTCACTCCGCTCATCCAACAGCTTGACACCGTGATTCTCATTTGTTTCAGCCAAATGAGCCATCACTGAACGTACTTTTTCGGCGTACGGACGCGCCAAGCGCATCCGTTCCTGAGTCTTCCGCATTTTAGAGGTTGACACCATCTGCATCGCTTTAGTGATCTTTT
>JAUNKU010000108.1:0-2945 GCA_030532645.1 Neisseria sp.
TGCGCTTCGCCGCGCATAAAGCCGTTGATATTGGCCAGCAGAATATCAAACAAACGGCTCAACGCTTCATCGCTGGCCCAGGCAACGTGCGGCGTAACAATCAGATTGGGCAGGCGGCTGTTCAGCAGCGGATTGCCGTTTACCGGCGGCTCTTCGGTCAAAACATCAAAACCGGCGCCGCCGAGCGTACCGTATTTCAGCGCGGCAATCAGGGCGCGTTCGTCCACGAGGCCGCCGCGGCCGCAGTTAATCAGCACGGCTTGCGGTTTCATCTGTTGCAATTCGGCTTCGCCGATCAGATTGCGCGTGTCTTCGGTCAGCGGGCAATGCAGGGAAACCGCATCGGCGGCGGCAATCGCTTCGTGAAAAGCGGTATAGCCTTCGCGTACCGTAGCGGCATTTTTATGTTCGGCAAACAGCACGTTCATATTGAAGGCTTTGGCGTAACGGGCGAGCATTTTGCCGATGCCGCCGCGGCCGACAATGGTCAGCGTTTTGCCGTTCAAATCGCGCATCGGTGCGCCGAAATGGCAGAAAAACGGCGACTTCTGCCACACACCTGCGGCCACGTCGCGCTGATAGGCCGGCAGATTGCGCATCAGAGCAATCATCAGCATAAAAGCGTGTTCGGCCACCGATTCATTGCCGTACGCGCGGATATTGCATACGGTTACGCCGGCTTTTTCAGCCGCTTTGATGTCCACATTGTTTACGCCGGTTGCGGTAACCGCAATCAGTTTGAGCTGCGGATTGGCGGCGATGTGTTCGGCATTGATGACGACTTTATTGCTGATGATGATTTCCGCACCGGCAATCCGTTCGGCGGTTTCAGACGGCATCGTGCGCGGATATTCTGTTAGTTCATATGGAAAATCAAAGACAAAAGGGCGTTTGGGCAGAGTGTCGCGGTCGAGGGCGACGATTTTCACGGGCTTCATTTCATTATCCTTCTCAATCAAATTTCAAACATAAATTGCATTTGGCTAACGGTGTATTGAAAAATGCTACTTTACTTACCAAATAATAATAACTATCATTTGCATAAATGTAATCCACAAACAAGAGCGCAATATTATGATGAAAACCCTTACTTTCGCCATTCTTCATTTCACCGTAGCGTTTTCCATTGCCTATATTCTGACCGGCAGCATTACCGTTTCCGGCGCAGTGGCTCTGATCGAGCCGGTTGTGAACACGGTGGTGTTCTATTTCCACGAAAAAGCGTGGGTGCGTTATGAAAAAAAGAAAGGGCTGCGCCGCACCGGTTTGGCCGTGCCGCTGCATCAGTGCGTTGCCCACCGCGAAGCCGCAGCCGAGTGCCGCGGCAAATGCTGAAAACGGCTGTGGGCAAAATGCAAAAATGCTGTTAAAGTCTGCGTTTTACGCCGTTTGGGAGAATAAAAAATGACTCTGCACAGCCGTCCTGCTTTGGAAACCGCGCTGGCGCACCGCTCCGTGCGCCGTTTCACCGAAGAGCCGATTGCGCCCGAAATGTTGGACGCGATTTTGCGCGCCGGTTTGGCCGCTTCAACTTCGAGCTATCTGTTTAATGTCAGCATTATCCGTGTAACCGATAAAGAAAAACGCAAAGAATTGCGCGCCGTATCTGCCGCAATGGGCGGCGGCGGCCACGCTTATGTCGAACACTGCGCCGAATATCTGGTGTTCTGTATGGACGCGAGCCGCCATCACGCGCTGGCGCCGCAAGTGCAGACCGATTGGACGGAAGTAACGCTTATCGGCGCGATTGATGCCGGTATTATGGCGCAGAATATTGTGCTGACTGCCGAATCTTTGGGTTTGGGCGCGGTATTTATCGGCAGCTTGCGTAACGATATGGCGAAAGTGCGCGAAGTGCTGCAAACGCCGGAATATGTTGTGCCGCTGTTCGGCGTGTGCCTCGGCCACCCGAACCAAGAAACTATGCAGCGTCCGCGTTTGCCTGTGGACGTTGTCGTATCCGAAAACGTTTATCAGCCTGCAAAACAAGAAGCATTGGACGAATTTAACGGCGTGGTGAAAAACTATTACCAAGAACGCAGCGGCTTGGATTTGGACTGGGCCAAGCAAATCGGCAACGTACTCGGCGGCGAAGTGCGCCCCGAAATGAAAGCGTTCTTGAACGAGCAAGGCTTTGCCAAACGCTGATGCCGTCTGAAAACCGCAACTGTCGGGCCGTGCAGCCCGAAAGCCAAACCATAAAGGAAAGACAATGAGCCTGATTATCGAAGATCTGAAAGAAGGTCACGGCGCAGAAGCCGTGAAAGGCAAAGAAATCACCGTACACTACACCGGCTGGCTGGAAGACGGTACCAAGTTTGATTCCAGCCTCGACCGCCGCCAACCGCTGACCATCACGCTGGGTGTCGGCCAAGTGATTCAAGGCTGGGACGAAGGTTTCGGCGGTATGAAAGAAGGCGGCAAACGCAAGCTGACCATTCCGCCGGAAATGGGCTACGGTGCGCGCGGTGCCGGCGGCGTGATTCCGCCGAACGCCACGCTGGTGTTTGAAGTGGAATTGCTGAAAGTGTACGAATAACTTGCAAGCCCCGCCATTCGGGCCGTCTGAAAAACCGGCATTTCCGTTTTGATGGAAACCGCCTGTGTTCAGACGGCCTTATTGTGCCTTTGATTTGCTATAATCCCGTTTTCAAACCAAAATCCGAAGGAAACGAAATGAGCTACTCTGCCTGCCCGCAATGCCAATCCGAATTTACCTACCACGACGGCGTGCAACTTGTCTGCCCCGAATGCGGCCACGAGTGGCAGGAAGGCGAAGCGGTTGAAAACGAAGACATTTTGTCGGTAAAAGATGCCAACGGCGCACCGCTGGCCGACGGCGACACCGTTGTGCTGATTAAAGATTTGAAAGTCAAAGGCTCATCACAAGTTATCAAACAAGGCACCAAAGTCAAAGGCATCCGCCTGCAAGAGGGCGACCACAA
>JAUNKU010000108.1:3045-5768 GCA_030532645.1 Neisseria sp.
CCTGCCGCAGCCGTATTTGTCCGCTTTCAAGCAAATCTGCTAAAATCCCCATTTTTCAAACCGTTGCCGAGAGTCGGCGGTGGTACTTTGCTGGGCAGCCTGCCGATGTGCGGGCTGTTTTGCTGTTTCCGGATAAGAAAATGAAACTTTATATTTACGACCATTGCCCGTTCTGTATGCGTGCGCGGATGGTGTTCCGCTTGAAAAATGCGGCGGTGGAAGAAACAGTGCTGGCCGCTGATGACGAAGCAACGCCCATCGGTTTGATCGGGGTGAAACAGCTGCCGATTTTGCAGAAGCCGGACGGCTCGCATATGGGTGAAAGTTTGGACATCGTGCGCTTTGCTGACGAACATTCGGGCGGGGCGCGTTTGGCGGACAATATCCGCCCTGAAATGCAGGCTTGGTTGGACGGCGTGTCGGAATATCAGAGCCGTTTGGTGTTTCCGCGCTGCATCAAACTGGGTTTGCCGGAGTTTGCCGAACAATCGGCGGTGGATTATTTCGTTCAGAAAAAAGAGAAAAGCATCGGCAGTTTTGCCGCTCATTTGAACAAAACCGGCCAATATGTGCGCCGGTTGAACGCGGATTTGGTGGCTTTGGAAGATTTGATTTCCGGCTACGCGCCGTTTTCGCTTCACGGAAACGCCTCTGATGAGTCGTTTTCAGACGGCCTTGATTTCGGTATGGAAGACATTGTTTTGTTTCCGGTGCTGCGTAATCTGACGATGGTGCGCGGCGCGGTGTTTCCGCCCAAGGTTGCGGAATATCTTTGGGCGGTGGCGGAACGCTGCGGCGTAGATTTGTATTTCGACCGCGCTTTGTAATGCTGGGAAAGTGAAAAAATGGATGTAAGTTGGTTGGCCGAGCCGCAAACGTGGATCGGTTTCGCAACGCTCTTGGTGCTGGAAGTGGTGCTGGGCGTGGACAATTTGGTGTTTGTAGCGATTTTGGCAAACAAGGTCAAACCCAAGCTGCGCGACCGTGCGCGGCAGGTCGGTTTGTCGCTGGCGGTGCTGATACGTTTGGTAATGTTGGCGTTTATGGCGCAGATTATGACGCTGACTTCGCCGCTGTTCGCGGTCGGCAGCTGGTCGGTTTCGGGCAAGGATTTGATTATGCTTGCCGGCGGTCTGTTCCTGCTTTACAAGGCAACCACCGAGCTGCACGAGCGTTTGGAAGGGGCGAACCATTTTGCGGTGGCCGACAACCATAAAAAACACGCGCCGTTTTGGGGTGTGGTCGCGCAGATTTTGGTGTTGGACGCAGTATTTTCGATTGATTCGGTGATTACCGCCGTGGCGATGGTGGAACATATCACCGTGGCGATGGCAGCGGTTGTTGTTGCAATGAGCGTGATGCTGTGGGCGAGCAAGCCGCTGACTGAGTTTGTCGAGAAACACCCGACTGTTGTGATGCTCTGCTTGGGCTTTTTGCTGATGATCGGTTTCAGCCTGATTGCCGAAGCCTTCCATTTCCATATTCCGAAAGGTTATTTGTACGCTGCAATCGGTTTCTCGATTTTGATTGAATTGTTCAACCAAGTTTCGCAGAAAAATACCCGACGCAATGACTACATCAGCAGCTCTTGGCGGCAGCGTACGGCGGAAAACGTACTCGGTATGATGGGTATCCGCGAGAGCGTGCTGGCGGCGGCCGGTAACGGCGAGGACGACAGCCATTTCGAGGAAAACGAAAAATCGATGATCCGCAGCGTGCTGACGCTGGCCGAGCGCCCCATTCTCGGCGTGATGATTCCGCGCCGCGACATCGAGCGTTTGGATATCTCGCAAAGCAAAGAAGAGCAGAAGGCGCAGTTGAAAAATACTCCGTACAGCCGCCTTCTGGTAGTGGGCAAAGCCGGTGTGGACGAGCCTTTGGGCTATATCAACAAAAAAGATTTGCTCGGCCAGCTGCTGGACGGCAGCGAGCTGAATATTCAGACGGCCTTGCGCGAGCCGCTGATTCTGCCCGACAGCACCACTGCGCTCAATGCTATTGAGCTGTTCCGCAAAAACAGCGCGGATTATTCGCTGGTGGTGGACGAGTTCGGCGCGGTGCTCGGTATGGTCACGATGAAAGATTTGTTGGAAACCATTGCCGGTGAGTTCCCCGAAGAATTTGAGAGCGAGGAAGACGCAGGCGTGGTGCAGGAGCATCCCGAAAGCGAAACGCTGATTGTGGACGGTGCGCTGGAATATGTGGAACTCGCCCCGCAGCTCGGCTTGCCGCCGCAGGAAGAAGATACCGATTTCCATACGGTGGCCGGTTTGATGATGGAAGAGCTGCAAAGCATTCCCGAAGTCGGCGAATATGCCGATGTGTACGGCTGGCGTTTCGAAGTGCTGGAAAAAACCGCCCAGCGCATCGACCGTATCCGCATCAGCCGCTTGCCAGAAGAAGAGTAAAACAAAAGGCCGTCTGAAAAAGCCCGTTTTTAGCGTTGCCGACAGCGTATTTTCAGATTTTCAGACGGCCTTGCTTGGGCGGACGGCGAATGCTTCGTTTTTATTGGAAGCATTTACACGGGAAAGAACCGGTCGGGCGGTGTAGTCGTGAAAAATGCCGGACCAAATTCCGTTTAAAAACATTCTGCAATCGCTGTTTGTCGGATTTTTTATCAAAAAGTGCTTGACGGATTTTCAAGCGGTTTCTATAATGCGTTCTTCTTTCCCCGATAGCTCAGTCGGTAGAGCGACGGACTGTTAATCCGCAGGTCCCTG
>JAUNKU010000003.1:0-13745 GCA_030532645.1 Neisseria sp.
AAACCGCGCAAGCAATCGCACAAACCTTCTTCCGCCATAAAGTTTTTACACTATAATAAGCCCTTTGATTTTCCGCCTTGGAGCGTTTAAATGACCGAATCCCTGCACCTGCCCGCCCTTTCGCTGAAAAGCGGCAGCATCGCCCTGCCCGGCTCGAAAAGCATCAGCAACCGCACGCTGCTTTTGGCCGCGCTGTCCGATAATGTTTGCGAAATCCGTTCGCTGCTGAAATCGGACGACACCGACCGTATGCTCGAAGCGCTGACGGCTTTGGGCGTGCAGCTTGATTTTTCAGACGGCCTTATCCGCGTACACGGTACGGGAGGCCGTTTTCCGAACCGTTCGGCCGATTTGTTCCTCGGCAATGCCGGCACGGCTTTCCGTCCTTTGACGGCGGCCTTGGCCGTATTGGGCGGCGAATACCATCTGCACGGCGTGGCGCGTATGCACGAGCGGCCGATCGGTGATTTGGTCGATGCACTGCGCGAAGCCGGCTGCAAGGTTGATTATTCAGGCAACGAAGGCTATCCGCCGCTGAATATCGGCGAGCGGCAAGATGCAGGCAAACGCCGTATTTCGGTGAAAGGCAATGTATCCAGCCAATTTCTGACGGCGCTTCTGATGGCGCTGCCGCTGACCGGCGAGGCGTTTGAAATTGAAGTAATCGGCGATTTGATTTCCAAACCGTATATCGATATCACTTTGAACCTGATGGCGAAGTTCGGCGTAAATGTAGTAAACGACGGCTACCGCCTGTTTACGCTGCCCGCCGCTGCCCGTTACCACGCGCCCGAAGTGCTGCACGTTGAAGGCGATGCGTCCAGCGCGTCTTATTTCTTGGCAGCCGGTTTGCTGTCGGGCAAAGCGGTGCGCGTAACCGGTTTGGGCAAAAACGCCATTCAAGGCGATGTGGCATTTGCCGGAGAATTGGAAAAAATCGGCGGAACAGTGGTTTGGGGCGATGATTTTATTGAAGTTTCTCGCGCCGAAAACCAGCCGGTGCTGCCGTTTGACTTAGATGCCAACCATATTCCCGATGCGGCGATGACCTTGGCCGTAGTTGCACTGGCCACAGGCAAACCCTGCTCTATCCGCAATATCGGCTCGTGGCGAGTCAAAGAAACCGACCGCATCGCCGCAATGGCAAACGAGTTGCGTAAAGTCGGCGCAACCGTTGTTGAAGAAGCGGAAGCCATTCATATCACGCCGCCCGAAACGCTGCTTGCCGAAGCCGAAATCGATACTTACGACGACCACCGTATGGCGATGTGTTTTTCATTGGTGTCGCTGCTCGGCGTACCCGTTGTCATCAACGATCCGAAATGCACGCATAAAACCTTCCCGACTTATTTTGAAGCCTTTCTGTCGCTGGCCGGATAAGCGCACAACCTCCTTTTTTCAGACGGCCTTCCTATGAATTGGCAACTCCGCCTGCACTCCGCTCTTGAAGCCCGCCGCGCCGGACACACGCTGCGGCGGCGTTCCGCTCGCTCGGCCGAAACCCTGCCGCCGTTTATCGAACGCAAAGGGCAAACGCTGCTGAACTTCGGCGGCAACGATTATCTCGGTCTCAGCCGCGATGCCGAAATCATCGCCGCTTGGCAGCGTGCGCTCGCAAAATACGGCACGGGCAGCACCGGCTCGCCGCTGGTTTGCGGCCATACCGAGACGCACGAAGCATTTGAAAACGAGTTGGCCGAATGGCTAGGCTACGAATGCGCGCTTTTGTTTGCCAGCGGTTTCGCCGCCAACCAAGCGCTGCTGCTCGGCCTGCTCGGCAAAGAAGATGTGTTTCTGGCCGATAAACTCTGCCACGCCTCGATGCAGGAAGCAGCCGCATTGAGCGGCGCCGTGTTTCGCCGTTTTCCGCACCAAAACCACGATGCGCTGGCCAAATTACTGGTGCAATATCCGGCACGCTGCGTCTTGGTCGGCAGCGAAGGCGTATTCAGTATGGACGGCGATTGCGCCGACATAGGCCGTCTGAAAACACTGGCCGAAGCGCACGGCGCGTGGCTGGTGATTGATGACGCACACGGCATCGGCGTGCTCGGCAGCGAAGGACGCGGCAGCGCAGCGGCGGCAGGCGTGCAGCCCGATATTTTAGTGGTTACTTTCGGCAAAGCTTTCGGCAGTATGGGCGCAGCCGTATTGTGCAGCCGCGATACCGCCGATTATCTGGTTCAATTCGCCCGTCATTTAGTGTACAGCACCGCTGTTCCGCCCGCCCAAGCTGCTGCGCTTTCCGCCGCATTGCGCCGCATCCGCCAAGCCGACGGCTTACGCAGCAGACTGCGTGGCAATATCGCCCTGTTCCGCGAAATAATGGCGGCAAACGGCTTCGGCGGCTCGCTGATGCCGTCTGAAACCGCTATTCAGCCTCTAATCTGCGGCAGCAACCAAACTGCACTCGATTTCAGCGCGGCGCTGGAACAACAAGGCTGCTACGCACCGGCCATCCGCCCGCCTACCGTACCGCCGAAACAAGCACGGCTGCGGATAACGCTCAGCGCCGCCCATCAAGAAAGCCATATTATGCAACTTTGCGAAAGCCTCGCTTATGCCGCACGATAAACGGCAAATCGCCCGCGCCTTCGGCCAAGCTGCCGCCCAATACGACGCAGCCGCTGAAATCCAACGCCGAATCGGCAGCCTGCTGATGGAGCGCTTGGAAAACCGTTTTTCAGACGGCCTCAACGGCAAAACCGTGCTCGACATCGGCGCAGGCAGCGGCTGGTTCAGCCAACAACTCGCCGAAAAAAACGCCGCCGTCATCGCCTTGGATTTGGCCGAAGGTATGCTGCGCCATATCCGCAGCCGCTCGCCCGAACAGCCGTGCATATTGGCCGATGCCGAAGCCCTGCCGTTGGCAGACAACAGCATTGATGCCTGTTTCAGCAGCCTCGCCGTGCAATGGTGCGATTTAGCAAGCAGCCTCGCCGAAATGCAGCGCGTTACCCGAAAAGGCGGCGTTGTCGCCGTCAGCACCTTGGCAGAAGGCAGCCTTGCCCAGCTCAAACAGGCTTGGCAAAGCGCCGACAACACGCCGCACGTCAATACTTTCCTGCCGGTAAGCGAAATCGAACGCATTGCCGCACCGTTTAACGCCGAAGTCGTCCCGCTCACCCTTACCCAGCATTTCCATACCTTGAACGACCTGCTCGGCAGCCTGAAAAACATCGGCGCCAACCACGTCGGCGGCCGGAAAAACGGCCTGACCGGAAAAACACGCTGGCAGCGTTTCAGCCAAGCATACGCAGCCCTGCGCGATGCAGACGACCGTTATCCGTTGGACTACCGGGCCGTGCTGATACTCTTTTGCGCGTGAATGCCTAATCCGCCCGATTATTCCGTTTTCAGACGGCCTCACTACTGGAAATCCGCCGCAAAATAGCGCACAATCCGCCCAACCGATGCCACACAGGCCGTCTGAATAGCCGCCGTACGAAAGCTTGACCGGCCTTTAATAAAGTTAAATTTAATCTTAAAAATAACTTTACTTTTTCTTATTTCGTGGCATAATCACTAAATAAATTCTTAGCAACCATCGCTTACCGGAAAATACTATGGCAGAAAAAAACAAAAAAGATAATAAAGGCATCAGCACCGAAGAGGACAAAGGCAAAGCCCTCCTCGCCGCCTTAGAGCAAATTGAAAAAAACTTCGGCAAAGGCTCCATTATGAAAATGGACGGCAGCCATCAGGAAGAAAACCTCGAAGTCGTTTCCACCGGCTCGCTGGGCTTGGACGTTGCGCTCGGTGTCGGAGGTTTGCCGCGCGGTCGTATCGTAGAAATTTTCGGCCCGGAATCCTCCGGTAAAACCACGCTGTGTCTGGAAGCTATCGCCCAATGCCAGAAAAACGGCGGCGTGTGCGCCTTCATCGATGCGGAACACGCTTTCGACCCGATTTACGCACGCAAACTCGGCGTAAAAGTAGAAGAGCTTTACCTTTCCCAACCGGACACCGGCGAACAGGCGCTGGAAATCTGCGATACATTGGTACGCTCCGGCGCGATTGATATGGTGGTTGTCGATTCCGTTGCCGCGCTGGTGCCGAAAGCGGAAATCGAAGGCGATATGGGCGACAGCCACGTCGGCCTGCACGCCCGTCTGATGAGCCAAGCCCTGCGCAAACTGACCGGTCACATCAAAAAAACCAACACTTTGGCGGTATTCATCAACCAAATCCGGATGAAAATCGGCGTCAGCTACGGCAGCCCCGAAACCACTACCGGCGGTAACGCACTGAAATTCTATTCGTCCGTACGTCTCGACATCCGCCGCGGCTCGCCGATTAAAAAAGGCGAAGAGATTTTGGGTAACGAAACCCGTGTAAAAGTGATTAAAAACAAAGTTGCGCCGCCTTTCCGCCAAGCCGAGTTCGACATTCTCTACGGCGAAGGCATCAGCTGGGAAGGTGAACTGATCGACATCGGTTCCAAACTGAAAATCGTCCACAAAGCCGGTGCGTGGTACAGCTATGAAGGTACTAAAATCGGTCAAGGCAAAGACAATGTCCGCAACTGGCTGAAAGAAAATCCGGAAGTAGCCAACGAAATTGCCGAGAAAATCCGTGAAGCCAGCGGCGACACGCAAATCCTGATTACCGAAGGCACACTGGACGAAACCGACGGCGAAATGCCGGAAGAATAAATCCGGCCGGCCGGTTCGGCATTATCCCGAAATGCCGAACCGTCTGTTTATCCGGCAAATCTGCACAAGGCCGTCTGAAAAATCCGCCCTCATCAAACAGCCGGTTTTTCAGACGGCCTTTCTCGTGTTTTCCCCTCCACCAAGCTGCCGTTTTCTATGGCAAATCCGCGCCTTTCCAGCTATACTTCCCCGTTTTACCGACTGCCGGAAATCCCGATGATAACGCTGCAAGAATTTCAGGCGCAGGCCGCCGCCGGTTACAACCGCATTCCGCTGGTACAAGAAGTGCTGGCCGATTTGGATACGCCGCTTTCGCTCTACTTGAAGCTGGCCAACAAACCGTTTACCTATCTTCTGGAATCCGTGGTCGGCGGCGAACGTTTCGGCCGCTATTCCTTTATCGGCCTGCCTTGCCGCACCTATCTCAAAGCGTCCGGCAAAACAGTCGAACTGTATCAAAACGGCAAATTGGCCGAGCGTTCCGAAGGCAATCCGCTGCATTTCATCGAAGCATTCCACCAAAGTTTCAAGACGCCCGAAATCCCCGGTTTGCCGCGGTTTACAGGCGGTTTGGTCGGCTATTTCGGTTACGAAACCATTTATCATTTCGAACATTTTGCCCACCGCCTGAAACAAACCGCCAAGCCCGATCCGGTCGGCACACCCGATATTCTGCTGATGCTGTCGCAAGAACTGGCCGTTATCGACAATCTTTCCGGCAAAATCTATCTGATTGTCTATGCCGACCCAAGCGAGCCGAACAGCTACCAACACGCCCGCGAGCGTTTGGAAACCCTGCGCATCGAATTGCGCCAAAGCTGCGCCATTCCGCTGTCGCTCGGCAGCCCGGCAACTGCCGCCGAAAGCGAGTTTGGCGAAGCGCCGTTCAAAGCTGCCGTAGAAAAAATCAAAAACTATATTTTCGCCGGCGACTGTATGCAGGTTGTCCCGAGCCAGCGTATGTGTATGCCGTATGCCGACAGCCCGCTGTCGCTCTACCGCGCCTTGCGTACGCTCAACCCTTCACCCTATCTGTTTTACTACGATTTCGGCGATTTCCACATTGTCGGCTCATCACCGGAAATCTTAGTGCGCCGCGAACGCGGCAACGTTATCGTCCGCCCGATTGCCGGCACCCGTCTGCGCGGCCGAACGCCTGCCGAAGATGCCGCCAACGAAGCCGATTTGCTCGCCGATGCCAAAGAAATTGCCGAACACGTTATGCTGATCGATCTCGGCCGCAACGATGTCGGCCGCATCAGCGAAACCGGCCAAGTACGCGTAACCGATAAAATGGTCGTGGAAAAATATTCGCACGTAATGCACATCGTTTCCAACGTAGAAGGCCGTCTGAGAAACGGCGTATCCAATATGGATATTCTCGCCGCCACTTTCCCGGCCGGCACGCTTTCCGGCGCACCGAAAGTCCGCGCAATGGAAATCATCGAAGAAGTCGAACCGAGCAAACGCGGCATCTACGGCGGCGCCGTCGGCGTATGGAGCTTCAACAACGATATGGACTTGGCCATCGCCATCCGCACCGCCGTCCTGAAAAACGGCACGCTTTATGCCCAAAGCGGCGCAGGCGTTGTCACCGATTCTGATCCGCAAAGCGAATGGCAGGAAACCCAAAACAAAGCCCGCGCCGTTATCCGCGCCGCGCAAATGGTGCAAGAAGGTTTGGATAAATAACCAGCCGGCCGATATCCCCGTACACACAAAGAGTTTGGTATATTTATCCGTTAAAAATTAAATAAAATCAAATTCCTCCATACTGGCAAGAAAATAATTAAACGGATTATGATGAATTGAAATGATGCCGTCTGAAACGGTTCAAAATCTCCTCTTTTTTCAGACGGCCTTAACTGTTATTTTTAAAGAAATATTAAAAAAACTATGCAAAACCTCCCTATCCTTCCTCCCGCAATGCTCGGTATTCTCGGCGGCGGACAACTCGGCCGTATGTTTACGGTAGCTGCCAAAACTATGGGCTACAAAGTAACCGTACTCGATCCTGATCCGAATGCACCGGCGGCGGAGTTTGCCGACCGCCATTTGTGTGCGCCGTTTGACGATGAAAAAGCATTGGCCGAATTGGCGCAATGTGCGGCTGTCACCACCGAATTTGAAAATGTAAACGCTGATGCAATGCGCCGTTTGGCTCGCGATACGCGCGTATCGCCAAGCGGCGACTGTGTAGCCATCGCGCAAAACCGCATTCAGGAAAAGGCTTGGATACGTAAAGCCGGTTTGCAAACTGCGCCCTATCAGGCCGTCTGCAAAGCCGAAGACATCAGCGAAGCGAGCGCGGCCTTCCTGCCGGGTATTCTGAAAACAGCAACGCTCGGCTATGACGGCAAAGGCCAAATCCGTGTGAAAACGACGGACGAATTGCGTGCGGCGTTTGCCGAACACGGCGGCGTAGATTGTGTGCTGGAAAAAATGGTGGATTTGCGCGGCGAGATTTCCGTGATTGTCTGCCGCTTGGACAGCGAAAATGTGCAAACTTTTGATCCGGCGGAAAATATCCACGAAAACGGCATTTTGGCTTATTCCATCGTGCCTGCCCGTTTGAGTGCGGATATCCAACAGCAGGCGCGTGATATGGCTGTGCGCTTGGCCGACGAGCTGGATTACGTGGGCGTGCTGGCTGTGGAAATGTTTGTGGTCGGCGATACGCACGAATTGGTGGTAAACGAAATCGCGCCGCGTCCGCACAATTCCGGCCACCACACCATTGATGCCTGTGCGGCAGACCAGTTCCAACAGCAGGTGCGGATAATGTGCGGCCTGCCGCCTGCCGATACACGCCTGCTCTCTTCTTGCTGTATGGCAAACATTTTAGGCGACGTATGGGGCGGTGACAGCAGCGAACCGGATTGGCAGCCGCTGCAAAGCAACAGCCGCGCCCATCTGCACCAATACGGCAAGAAAGCGGCACGAAAAGGCCGTAAAATGGGGCATTTCACCGTATTGGCGGAAGATGCCGATACTGCTTTCGAGTGCGCGAAAAAGCTGCACGCCACTTTGAAACGTTAAACCGGACAAAATGCCGTCTGAAAAGCGGGCTGTTTTTGCAGCGCAATAGATACAGCGCAAACGCTTTTTCAGACGGCCTGTAACGAGCCAAGCATTATGAGCATTCTCACTATCCTACGCCCTGCACAGCCGAACGATTGCGAGCATATCTACAATGCCCACGAATACGCCGTGCAATACACCTGCCGCCGCAGCTATGATGAAACCGTGCTGGAAGCGTGGCGCGAACTGCTGTATCCCGAAAGCTATCTCGACACCATCGCCAGCTCGTACCGTGAGCTGTGGGTAGCCGAATATAAAGGCCATATCCAAGGCTTTTTCCAGCTGGATTTGCAGGAAGCCCAGCTGGACGCCTTATACGTCCACCCCTTCGTCCACAACCACGGCCTCGGCACGGCACTGCTGCAAAAAGCCGAAAGCCTTGCCGAAGCGGCCGGGCAAACCTTCGTGAAACTCTATGCTTCGCTCAATTCCATCGGTTTCTACCAACTCAACGGCTACGACCGCCTCGGCGCAGCAGAGTTGTCGCTCAACCCAAGCGTCAGCGTAAAATGCGAACTGATGCGGAAATATCTGTAAATATTCCGTAGAAATACAAAGAGGCCGTCTGAAAAACTGCATTTTCAGACGGCCTCTTTCAATATCTTTAACGGCAAACAGCCTCTGCCAGTTTCGCCGTATAAGGCGTTTTGCCCCATTGCGGCTCTGCTGCGCCTTTTACTTCGGCCTGAATGCCTTGACGGCAATCCACCAAAACAGAAAGATTATAGGCACTCAGACGGCGTTCGAAGAAATAAAGCTGCACTTGACGGATTTGACCGGCATCGTCCACTTTTTTCGCATTGGCGGCATCAGCAGCAATAAAGCGTTGTACTTGCGGCCAAACAAAAGACCAAGGGCGGTAAAAAATAGACTCCTCCGCTTCGGCTACGACAACCGTTCCTTCCGGCAGCAAGCTCTTGGTGTGGCCGAACCAAGTGTATTCGCTGTATATCTGAAACACCAGCATACCGAAACCGGCGGCAGCCGGAACCAGCCATTTGGGCGCCCGCTTAAACATTTTCCGAACGGCCAATGCAAAACCGGCGAAACAAAAGCCTGCGCTGACCATTGCAACCATTTCCCATAACATAATATTTCCCCTTTCTTGTTATCCGGCATTGCGCCTGAATTTATATTTTGCCTGATTGTCCGCGAAAACTGCTTCCCGGTAAATACCGCAAGCGGCATATCATCAGGCTTTAGGTTTTATGACTTGCCAACCGGCAAACCGGAGCATTCTCTAATTTCTGTATTACCTGAGAAGCGTCAGGCCGTCTGAAACCACTGTTTTTCAGACGGCCTCGCTATCGGAAAATGCTTTGGTTTGTCGGTTAAAACAGCTTGGAGCATATGCCCCAAGCTGTTTGTTTACTGCATCAATCAAAGATTAGTGGTCGATGGCCTGACCGGCACCGCGTGGATAACGTACGCTTTCCACCAATTCTTGAATGTCTTGCGGAGGTTCTTTGCCAGCATAAGACACCGCAAAGGCAACCACAAAGTTAATGACTGCACCGATCGGACCGAAGGAAGTCGGAGAAATACCGAACAACCAGTTATCCGGCGTATTTTCGAATACGTTGGTACCCGGAATAAAGAACCAGCCCAAGTACAGGAAGATGTACACGCAGGTGGAAACCAAACCGGCCAGCATACCGAATACGGCGCCTTTGTCGTTAATACGTTTTGAGAAAATACCCATCATCAACACAGGGAAGATAGAGGCGGCGGCGATACCGAATGCCAGTGCCACTACTTGTGCGGCGAAGCCCGGGGGATTGATACCCAACCAAGTAGCCACCACAATCGCTGCGGTCATAGAGACACGAGCCGCCAGCAATTCGCCTTTGTCGGAAATATCCGGTTTCAGGGTTTGTTTAATCAAATCGTGGGAGATGGCTGAGGAAATAGCCAGCAACAAACCTGCTGCGGTAGAGAGTGCTGCTGCCAAACCGCCTGCTGCAATCAAACCGATTACCCAGCTCGGCAGATTTGCAATTTCAGGGTTAGCCAAAACCATAATGTCGTTGTTTACTTTCAGCTCGTTGCCTTCCCAGCCGCGCTCTTTCGCAACTTCGGCAAAAGCCTCCGATTTTTCATTGTAATACTGGATCTTACCATCGCCGTTTTTGTCTTCAAACTTCAACAGACCGGTGTTTTCCCAGTTTTTCATCCACTCCGGACGGGCTTCATAAGCCAGCGGTGCAGACTGCGTACCTTCCGGATAAACGGTATTGATCAGGTTCATACGGGCCATAGAGCCTACCGCAGGCGCGGTGGTGTACAGCAAAGCGATGAAAACCAATGCCCAACCGGCAGACGAACGTGCATCAGATACTTTCGGTACGGTAAAGAAACGGATAATAACGTGCGGCAAGCCGGCTGTACCGATCATCAGCGACAAAGTCAGCAAAATCATATTGGTTTTGTTCGGAACGTCTGCCGAATAAGCGGTAAAGCCCAGATCTGTTACCAAGCCGTCCAATTTGGTCAAGAACGGTTCGCCGCTTTCTACGCTGCCGAACAAGCCCAAAGGAGGCAGCGGATTACCGGTCAGCGACAGGGAGATGAATACAGCCGGAATGATGTAAGCCGTAATCAAAACCGCATATTGCGCCACTTGGGTATAGGTAATGCCTTTCATACCACCCAATACCGCATAGAACAGCACCACAACAGCCGCAATAATCAAGCCGGTTGTGTTGTCCACTTCCAAGAAGCGGGAGAATGCAACGCCTGCACCGGTCATTTGGCCGATAACGTAAGTGGTGGAAGCCATAATCAGACAGGCTACGGCAATCAAACGCGCCTGACGGCTATAAAAACGGTCGCCGATGAAATCCGGTACGGTAAATTTACCGAATTTACGCAAGTACGGAGCGAGCAGCAGTGCGAGCAATACATAGCCACCGGTCCAGCCCATCAGATAAGCGGAAGCGGAATAGCCGTTCATTGCCAGCATACCGGCCATCGAAATGAAGGAGGCCGCACTCATCCAGTCGGCACCGGTTGCCATACCGTTCAAAACGGGATGCACGCCGCCGCCGGCCACATAGAATTCTTTGGTCGAACCGGCACGCGCCCAAATGGCGATACCGAAGTACAACGCGAACGAAAGTCCGACGAAAATACAGTTGATAACAAATTGGCTCATTGTTTTACTCCTCGTTTACCCCGAATGCTTCATCCAGCTTGTTCATCCGCCACGCATAAAAAAAGATGACGGCAATGAAGGTCAGCATCGAACCTTGCTGGCCGAACCAAAAGCCGATATCGGTCCCCGCAAACTGGATGCCTGACAATGCCGGACGCAACAAGATGGCACAGCCGTAAGAGCAGACTGCCCACACCACCATACACTGCATAATCAGGCGGATGTTGGCTTTCCAATAAGCGGCGGAATCATGCTTGTTTACTGACATACAACCTCCTCGTGAATTTCTTTATTTCTAATAAAACAAGCACCGTCCGGTGCCTGCTTGGTGCGCAGATTAAGCAAGCGGAAAACAGCTTGCAACATTTTTTTATCAAAATTTAACACAATGAAACGCTTTCTTTGCGCTGAGCAAGACTTATTGAGCAACCTAAGAAGGCCGTCTGAAATTATTACAAAATTATTTAAAATCAATATAATAAATAAAATAAAAAGCTGTTCGCACAATTTCAATAAGCCGTAAATTCTGCACTTTTTTTAAGCATTATCGTTTTTTTGGATACATACCATCAATAATATAAATTTACAAAAAAATGCCCAAAAAATGGGCAATTTCGGCATTTTCAGATAAATTTTGTAGTTGGAAGTAACTGCTTGTTTGCAGGCCGGACAGATACCGTTTCAGCCTGTTATCAAGCAACACCGGCATTCATCGATAGCAAAATAAGGCCGTCTGAAAACAGGCGTTTTTCAGACGGCATCAAAAAACCGCCCTGCTCTCGCAAGGCGGCCGGTTTGCCCCGATTTATTGCTGATGATACGGGCGCGACAGGCGGTGTACGCAGTCCACCAAATGTTTGGCGTGTTCCGGATCGGCAAATTGGTTGATGCCGTGTCCCAAATTGAAAACGTGGCCGCTGCCTTGGCCGTAAGCCGCCAAAATACGGGCAACTTCGTTTTCAATCGCATCAGGCGTACCGAACAAAGCAAACGGGTCAAAGTTGCCTTGCAGCGCAACTTTATCGCCCACCCGGCGGCGGGCATCGCCGATATTGCACGTCCAATCCAAGCCCAAAGCATCAGCACCGGCTTCGGCCATTTTTTCCAACCACAAGCCGCCGCCTTTGGTAAACAAAATCACCGGCACTTTGCGGCCTTCGTTCTCGCGTTTCAAACCGGCAACAATCTGCTGCATATAGCGCAGGCTGAATGCTTCAAATGCGGCATCGCTCAATGCGCCGCCCCAAGTATCGAAAATCTGCACGGCCTGTGCACCGGCTTCGATTTGCGCGTTCAAATAGGCCGTAACCGCTTGGGCATTGATTTCCAAAATCTTGTGCAGCAAGTCGGGGCGCGAATACATCATGGTTTTGATGGTGCGGAATTCCTTGCTGCTGCCGCCTTCCACCATATAGCAAGCCAGTGTGAACGGGCTGCCGGAAAAACCGATCAACGGCACACGTCCGTCCAAAGCTTTGCGGATAGAGCTTACCGCATCAAACACATATTGCAGCTTCGCCATATCCGGCACTTCCAGCTTGGCAATATCGGCTTCCTGCTGCAAAGCGCGTTCGAATTTCGGGCCTTCGCCTTCGGCAAAATACAAGCCCAAGCCCATTGCATCGGGTACGGTCAGAATATCGGAAAACAAAATCGCCGCGTCCAAATCAAAGCGTTCCAAAGGCTGGATGGTTACTTCCGTTGCCAGCTCGGTGTTTTTGCACAAATCAAGGAAACTGCCTGCTTTGGCGCGCGTTTCGCGGTATTCGGGCAGATAGCGACCGGCTTGGCGCATCATCCATACCGGCGTATAGTCCACCGGCTCTTTCAGCAGAGCGCGCAGGAAAGTATCGTTTTGCAGCGGCTTCATTCTTTATCCTTTTTGACATTCATCGCGAAAATTCAAGCCCGCCATCATATCACGAAAACGAGTGTTAAGGCGTGTTTGCCGCACGCTGACAGGCGCGTATAATGCCGTCTGAATTTTTACTCGGAACCGACATAATGATTATCCATCCCCAATTCGACCCCGTTGCCCTGCAACTGGGGCCGCTCGCCATCCGCTGGTATGCATTGAGCTATATCGTCGGCTTCTCCCTGTTTATGTGGCTGGGCAAACGCCGTATCCGCCAAGGCAACACCGTATTCACCGAAGAAATGCTCGACAACTTTATGACTTGGGGCGTTCTCGGCGTGATTTTGGGCGGCCGTCTGGGTTTCGTACTGTTTTACAATTTGGATTACTACCTCGCCCATCCGGCCGATATTGTTAAAGTTTGGGAAGGCGGAATGTCGTTCCACGGCGGCTTTTTGGGCGTAGTCGCTGCTTCTGTTTTATTTGCCAGAAAATACCGGATCGGCTTTTGGCAGGTGCTGGACTTTATCGCCCCGCTCGTACCGCTGGGTTTGGCTTCCGGCCGCATCGGCAACTTTATCAACGGCGAATTGTGGGGCCGCCTGACCGAACCGGACAAACCCTGGGCAATGGGTTTTCCGCAAGCCGCCAATGAAGATTTGGCACTGGCCGCCCACAATCCACAATGGGCAGAATGGCTGGCGCAATACGGCGCACTGCCGCGCCACCCTTCCCAGCTCTACCAATTTGCGCTGGAAGGCATCTGCTTATTTGTTATCGTATGGATTTTTTCCAAACAACCGCGTCCGGCCGGGCAAGTATCCGCCCTTTTCCTCGCGGGCTACGGCATTTTCCGCTTTATCGCCGAATACTTCCGCCAGCCAGACGGCCATTTGGGCTTGCTCACTTTCGGCCTGTCAATGGGACAATGGCTGAGCGTACCGATGATTGTATTGGGTTTGCTGGGCTTTTTCTGGTTCGGCGCAAAAGGCAAACGGGC
>JAUNKU010000003.1:13845-26805 GCA_030532645.1 Neisseria sp.
ATATTGTGTGATATTTTATGATTTCGGCACTCATTCTGCGTGCGTTTCATTTCCATCAAAACTTCCGGCCGACAAACCTAACCGTCGCTCCTCCGTAGGCGGGAATCCAGTCAAGCCAAACCGTTCAGGATTTTTGCAGACATTACCGTATTTTCTATAACCAGATTCCCGCCTGGCACGGAAATGACGGGCATCGGTTGCCGTCTGAAAACAGGCATTTTCAGACGGCCTTCATTTATCTATACAATCAATACTGCACCGACCAAGCCACTGTACCGCCGGCACGCATCGGCACCAGCTCGGCATCACCGAACGGTACGCTTTCCGGTACGGTTTGCGCTTGTTTAACCAAGGTAATCTTACCGCTGTTTTCCGGCAAACCGTAGAAACGTGCGCCGTTTTGCGAGGCAAAGGCTTCCAGTTTGTCGAGCGCACCGGCGTTTTCAAATACTTCGGCGTACAGTTCGAGCGCGGTAATCGCGCTGAACATACCGGCACAGCCGCAGGCGTTTTCTTTGGCGTGTTTCGGATGCGGTGCAGAATCCGTGCCCAAGAAGAATTTGTGCGATTTGTCGCCGGTTACCGCGGTAACCAAAGCTTTGCGGTGTTCTTCGCGTTTCAACACAGGCAGGCAGTAATGATGCGGACGCACGCCGCCGACCAGCAAATCGTTGCGGTTCAAAATCAAATGCTGCGGCGTAACCGTAGCCGCCACATTGTCGCCTGCTTCGCACACCAGCTTCGCCGCATCAGCAGTGGTGATGTGTTCGAAAACCACTTTTAATTGCGGCACTTTCGCCAATACCGGCTTCATCACGCGCTCGATAAACACGGCTTCGCGGTCGAAAATATCAATCTCGGCATCGGTTACTTCGCCGTGCACCAAGAAGCGGATATCCTGCGCGGCCATTTCTTCCAGCACCGGAATCAGTTTGAACAAATCGGTTACGCCGGAGTCGGAATTGGTGGTGGCACCGGCCGGATACAGTTTGAACGCCACAACGCCTGCCGCTTTGGCATCGCGCACGGTTTGCGGTGTGGTTTTATCGGTCAGATACAGGCACATCAAAGGCTCAAACTGCACGCCCTCGGGAACGGCCTCCAAAATCTGCTCTTTATAAGCCAAAGCCTGCTCAACCGTCGTTACCGGCGGTTTCAGGTTCGGCATAATCAGCGCACGCCCCATCTGGCGCGCGGTGTACGGCACAACTGCTTTCAAAGCCTCGCCGTCGCGGACGTGCAGATGGAAATCGTCAGGGCGGGTAATGGTTAAAGTGTTCATTGTTTTTCCTTTGAAGAATAACGCTTATCTATAAACAACCGCATCAACAGAGCATAATACTTTTGTCGTGTGATGTGCCGTATATGCACCAAACAATTCTCTGCAATAAATCACAGCATTTTTTCCCTCGCTCCTCATTGCCCGAGAACGCATTCCAGTATCAGGAAACATTAATTGGATCAACTTGGTTTTAACAGTTCCCGACAGAAACTCATCATTGACGGAAGGAAGAACAGTTATCTGTTTATGCGGTCGGAGCGCAACCTGCTTTTGCCCGGCCCACGGAGGAGTCGGGTGCAGACTCCTAATCAAGGAAATCTTTCCCGACAAAGCAACGGGCTCTCCTGTTTGAACAATTTGCCCATATACATTTTGTACCAACAAAAACGATACCAATGCCCAAATTATGGATTTCATCTTGACCTCATCATTCGTATGCTATAACCGTTTTCAGACGGCCTTGAATCATTTGTGGCGCACGGTTAATTTGAATTCACCGTCGGCCGCTTCCGAAGCCAGCAGTTCGTGGCCGGTATGGCGGCAGAATGCGGCGAAATCGTCAGGCGCACCGGCATCGGTTGCCAGCACCACCAATACTTCGCCCTCATTCATCTGCGCCAGCGTTTTTTTCGCACGCAGAATCGGCAGCGGACATTTCAAACCGCGCACATCTAAAATTTGTTCACTCATTTTTGCACAGCTTTTAATCAAACGTTGCACCGCATTATACCCCTGCGCCGTCTCCACTGCTACAATGGTGCTTTTGCCGACCATCACGGAGAACTTATGCGCCGCATTATTCTGCTGGCCGCCGCACTGCTCGCCGCCCAAGCGCAGGCCTACGGCGGTTTTAATCAAAAAGATACCGATTACAACACCCGTTTCGTGGAAACTGAAGACAGCCGCAGTTTGGCCGGATTCAACGAAAGCGAAATCGCCCTGCCCGATTTCCCCAATGCACACACTCCGTGGATCGATATCGACATTGTCGGTCAGTCCGATAAAACCGTGCAGATTGCCGAAAACAGCATTATTCTCGCGCCCGACCGCTCCGTGCGCTATCTGCTGAATATGCGCCCGAAAAACGGCAGCGACAATTTAAGCGTGGAAGCCCTTTATTGCGCCACCAACACATTCGGCGCCAGCAAACGTTCGTCTTATAAAACGTATGCTTACGGCGATTCAACCAACCGCCGCTGGATTCGCGCGCGCAATCCGCAATGGCAGGATTTGGGCCAAGCCTTCAACAGCGGCAATCCGATTCGCGCCGAACTCTACAAAGCGTGGTGCGTGGACGGCCTGCCGAGCAGCACCGAAGGCCTGAAAGCCCGCCTGAACGAACGTGCAGGCCGCTTCCCGGCATCGGGCAGCCTGACCAATAAAGACAATAAATAAAATTTTGTTCGACCTCACTGAAAAGGCCGTCTGAAAACTGCATCAGGTTTTCAGACGGCCTTTCGGTTGACGGTCAAAGCCGCTTAGTCCGTCAAGCCCAATCTTGCCAATTCCTGCTGCACTTCTTGCGCCGTCCAGCCGTTGCTTACGGCCAAACTCAGCAATACGGCAGCGGTTTCCAGATTGCATTTTCCGCCTTGAATCACACCGGCGCGGCGCAGGGCGTTGCCTTCGGCGTACACGGCGGCGGCACGGCCTTGCGGCACTTGGCTGATATTGAGCAGCAAACCGCCGTTTTCCGTATAGCTTTGCGCGGCTCGGACAAACTCGGCATCTGCCGGTGCGTTGCCGTGGCCGAAACTTTGTAAAATCACCGCTTTGCTGCGCTTCGCCTGCAAATCTTCGCTGATATGGCGCAGCATTTTGCCGGGAATCAGCGTATAAACAGCAACATCGGCGGAACTGTCCAAACGGCGGTTAAGGCCGTCTGAACAAGGCGTTTGCCCGTTGGAAATCTTGCCGAACCACACGCCGTTGCGGTATTCCGCCGCACCGAAATGCGGATTGTCGAAACCTTTCTCGGTTTCTGTGCTGACTTTGCTGCTGCCGACAGCCGGGAACAATTTGTTTTCAAACGCAATCCACGCGCCCTTCAAACCGTCTTCGGCCAAAGCAGCCGCTGCCGTTTCCAGATTGCGCGGAGCATCGCTGCCCTCTGCGTTATACGGCCATTGCGAGCCGGTCAGCACAATCGGCTTGTCCGCCTCCGGCAATGCCAAGGCGAAAAAATTGGCGGTATAAGCCAGCGTATCCGTACCGTGCAAAATCAGAATGCCGTCATAATGCGGCAGCTTGCTGCGGACCATATCCGCCCATTCCTGCCAATGTGCCAGCTGCACGGCGGAAGAATCAATCAGTGGCGTGCAGACGTGCCAATCGAAATCAAGGCCGTCTGAAAACGGAGCCAATGCGGTATTGACCAGCGCCGTATCGGGTTTCAGCCCTGCTTCGCTCTGCACCATACCGATGGTGCCGCCTGTATAAAGAACGAAAATGCGTTTATTCATCACTTGCCCCGAAATATCTGCAAAACGGCTATTGTAACGCATTTTTCAGACGGCTCCGGCAATGGCGGTTCTCAGCAACGCGCGTTACAATCCGCTTTTTGCGCCTGTTTCTTATGAGCAAAACGCCTCCGCTGCCGCTTTCAGACGGCATCAAACCGAGCTATCTGCATCTGCCGCACGATGCGCGTTTTTCCGGCCGCCTGCTGCTGGATTTTCTTTGCGAACGTTTCCCCTTCGTCAGCCGCGCAGACTGGCAGCGGCGGCTGGACAGCGGCTTTGTTGCCGACAGCAAAGGCCGTGCGCTGAACGCCGATACGCCCTATCAAGCCGGTGAAACCGTTTATTATTACCGCGAAATCAGCCGCGAAAACGAGCCGCGCATTCCGTTTGACGAGCGGATTATCCATATTGACGAACATCTGATTGTGGTGGATAAACCGCATTTTCTGCCGGTGATTCCCAGCGGCCGTTTCCTGCGCGAAACTTTGCTGACCAGATTGCGTCTGCGCGAAGATTTGCAGCATTTGCAGCCGGAAAATTTTACGCCGCTGCACCGTTTGGATAAAGACACTGCCGGCGTGATGCTGTTTTCGCACAATCCCGCCACGCGCGGCGCTTATCAGAAAATGTTTCAGGAAAAAACCGTCGGTAAAATCTATGAGGCACTCGCGCCACTGCGCGATGATCTCAGCTATCCGTACCGCATCAGCTCGCGTATGGTGCGCGGCGAAAAATTCTATTTGACCCAAGAAATTGAAGGCGAGCCGAACGCGCATACGGTTGTCGAACTGATTGAAGCGCGCGGCAATATCGGCCGCTACCACCTCTTTCCCGAAACCGGCAAAAAACACCAGCTCCGCGTGCATATGATGCGGCTCGGTATGCCGCTGCTGAACGATGCGCTCTACCCCGAACCTTTACCGGCAGGCGAAGACAATTACAGCAAACCGCTGAAATTGTTGGCCAAACAGATTTCGTTTACCGATCCGCTCAGCGGAGAACAGCGGCTGTTTGCAAGCCGCTTCGAGCTGTAAACGCCAATAAAAAGGCCGTCTGAAAATGCTGCTTTTCAGACGGCCTGAATGTTTGCCGCTTATTCGGCCAGAAAACGGCGGCGGCTGAGATAGCCGATATGCAACGCATCTTCCGGTGCACCGCCAGCGGCAGGCGAAATGTCCAGCGCGTATTGCGCTTTGTATTGCGCCGACAAAACGTCATTGAGATTGTACAGCTCGTCAATATCCACGCCGTGATGGTCATCAATATGCGAAACCGCGCCTTCAAAATCAAATTCGCGGTAAAACGCGCAATCTTTTGCCTGCTGCACTGCCGCTTTGCTGCTGTCGGCCACCAGCAGCATTTTGTGGTGGTATTCTTCAAACTCACCGCGTTTGTAGCCGCCGAGATTGACGAAAAACAGTTTCTGAGGCTGCGCTCGGGCGTGTTCGCGCGGCACAATGCGGATTTGCCACTCACCGACTCTCTTCACTTCGCGCCAGCAGTCGATATGCCAGTTGTCCGCCGCCTCCGGCCAAGCCGCTTCAAATTGCGGCACCAAATCCTGCACTTTTTCCGCAATGCCGAAAAACATATCGTGCTGCTCGATTAAACGGCCTTTGGGCAGTGCGCCGAGTTTGATCATAAACAGTTTCACCGTTTTGCTCCCTTGTATTGAAAGGCCGTCTGAAAAACGCGCTTTCTGCCTTAGGGCAAGCGGTTTTCAGACGGCCTGTTTTCTTAATTTATCGATTGCGTTTGCGCTGTTTCAATTCGGCGCGTTTGCTCCGGAAAAAGCGGCTTTTTTGGCGGCGGCGCAACCAAAAATACAGCAAAACCGCCGCGCCGATACCGATTACCACAAACAAACCGGCTTGGAATTGATGCACTTTCTCCATCAGCCATTCGTGATTGCTCGCGCCGTAGTCGCCCAAATAAATCCAAACGGGAACGGAAATCAAGGCTGCAAAGCCGTCCATCAGAACAAATTGCAGGAAGGAAACTTTACGGCTGACGCCGGCGGTAACGTAAATCGGCGTACGCAAACCGGGCAGAAAGCGGGCAACAAACAGCACCCAGTTGCCGTATTTGTCAAACTTTTCCTGCACTTGCGCATAACGCTTCGGCGTCATAATTTTGGCAATCGGCTTGAATTGCAGGATTTTGTCGCCCCACACACGTCCGGCGGTAAACATCAGACCGTCGCCCACCAATACGCCCAGCATACCGACCAAAAACATAATATGCACATTGGTATAGCCCAAACCCGAAATCACGCCGCCGGTTACCAAGGTAATGTCTTCCGGAATCGGTACGCCGAAGCCGCAAGCTACCAGCACGAAGAAAACGGCGGCATAGCCGTATTGGGTAAAAAAGGCTTCCAACAGCGCAAACATAGGTGTTCCTTATCTTTTTCAGTCGGTTTTCGGAGAATTTCGGAGGGCAGGCCGTCTGAAAACACGCCCTAAATCGGGCAAGCCCTTTTTTCAGACGGCCTCGGCGTTTGCCTATGCTTTTTCTTTGCCCTGCTGAATGGCGGTGGCAATTTTTTCCGCGCCGCTTTGCGCCCAATCCATTTGTTTGGCTTCTACCATCACGCGCACCACCGGCTCTGTTCCCGAAGCACGCAACACCACGCGGCCTTTGCCTTCCAGCTCGGCTTCCACTTCGGCCAAAGCCTGTTTCGATGCGCTCTGCCAGTCTTGGCCTTTTTGGATACGCACATTAATCATTGTTTGCGGAAACGGCTGCCAATCAACGGCCGTTTCCAAATCCTGAGCAAGCGTTTTCAGCGCCGCCAACACTTGCAGCGCCGAAATAATGCCGTCGCCGGTATTGTGTTTGTCCATACACAGAATGTGGCCGGAAGCCTCGCCGCCAATCAGCCAGCCGCGCTGGTGCAGCTGCTCCAATACATAACGGTCGCCCACTTTGGCGCGGGCAAACTCGATACCCTGCTCCTGCAAAGCCAGCTCCATCGCCAAATTGGTCATTACCGTACCGACCACGCCGCCGCTCAATACGCCTGCTTTGGCGCGCGCCTTGGCAATCACATAAATCAGCTTGTCGCCGTCATAAACTTTGCCGTTTTTATCAACCATCATCAGGCGGTCGCCGTCGCCGTCCAAGGCGATACCGTAATCAGCTTCATTTTGTAAAACAGCAGCTTGCAGCGTTTTGGTATGCGTTGCACCGACTTTTTCATTGATATTGAAACCGTTCGGCTCGTTACCCACGGCAACCACTTCCGCGCCCAATTCGTGGAACACTTTCGGTGCAATCGAATAACCCGCGCCGTTGGCCGTATCCACCACCAATTTCAAGCCGCGCAAATCCATATGGTTCGGGAAAGTGGATTTGCAGAATTCGATGTAGCGGTCATCCGCACCGCTGATACGGCGCGCGCGTCCCAAGCGTACAGACGGCTCGGTCTGCATTGCTTCGTCCAGCTTGGCTTCGATTTCCAGCTCGATTTGGTCGGACAACTTCACGCCGCCCTCGGCAAAAAACTTGATGCCGTTGTCGGAAAATGCATTGTGCGAAGCAGAAATCATCACACCTGCCGACAGGCGCAGCGCGCGAATCAGGTAAGCCACGCCCGGTGTCGGCAGCGGGCCGGTTTGCAGCACATTCACGCCGGCGGCAGTAAAACCGGCCACCAGCGCGGCTTCCAACATATAACCGGAAATGCGCGTATCTTTGCCGATGAGTACAGTCGGCTTGCTCTCGCTGTCGTGCTGCACCAGCACGCGGCCGGCGGCATAGCCCAGTTTCAACACAAAATCGGGCGTAATCGGAAATTGGCCGACTTCGCCGCGCACACCGTCCGTACCGAAATATTTTCTTGCCATCGCTTGCTTCCTTTTTCAGTTTTCGTTTTGCCGCGCATTCAGCGGCAGCAAATCCGTTTTGCTTTTTCAGACGGCCTTGCGTTTGATGCCGTCTGAAAACCATCGTTTTTTCAGGCCAATGCCTGCCATACTTTCAATGCGTCCGATGTGGCTTTCACATCGTGCACGCGCACGATTTTCGCGCCGTGCGACACCGCTGCCAACGCCGCCGCCACACTGCCGTACACCCGTTCGGACGGCATCTGCTCGCCGGTCAGCTCGCCGATCATCCGTTTGCGCGACACACCGGCTAAAAGCGGCAGTCTGCAACGCTCCACAATCTCGGCGGAATGCTTCATCAGCAAAATATTGTGTTCCAAAGTTTTGCCGAAACCGAAGCCTAAATCCAGCACCAAACGTTCCGGCGAAATCCCTGCGGCTTCGCACGCATCGGCACGGCCGCGCAGATAACCGGCCACTTCGCCGACCACATCGTCATAATGCGGCGCTTGCTGCATCGTTTTCGGCTGTCCCTTCATATGCATCAGGCAGATACCGGTATCGGGAAAACGCGCCAGCAAATCCACCGCACCTGCATCTTCCAAAGCCTGCACGTCGTTGATAATGTCCGCCCAGCCCTTTTCCAAGGCACGGCGCATCATTTCGGTGTGCCGCGTATCGAGGCTGACGGGAATATTCCAAGCGTGCAGCGCTTCCAGCAACGGCGATACGCGCGCCCATTCTTCTTCCAGCGGTACTTCCGCCGAACCCGGCCGCGTGGATTCGCCGCCAATGTCCAGAATATCCGCGCCGTCATCCAGCAACTGACGGGCGTGCCGCAAGGCCGTCTGAATATCGGCAGAATATGTGCCGCCGTCCGAAAACGAATCGGGCGTAAGATTGACAATGCCCATTATTTTCGGCGTTTGCAAATCCAAACGGAAACGCCCTGCCTGCCAAACAGAAGATGCCATAACACTGCTTTTCTGCATTCGTTAAAACGCCGATTATAACAAAGCAAACCCGCCTTGTTTCAGCCCGAACGCAAATTTTCCGCGCTTTTCGGGCAATTTTTCCGCCGCATAGGCCGTCTGAAAAACGAGGCCCGGCAAACCGCAAATGCAACGCATCTGGTCACAGCCGACTGCAAACGGCAGATAAACCGCCGCCATACAAACAAGCCGTTTTCAGACGGCCTTCAACTGTTGCCGAAAAAAAAGCCCGAACCTGAAAGGCTCGGGCTTGTTGAGGCTTGATTTTTACACGCGGTCTGCGTTATCGCGGTTTTCGCCGGTTTCGTCTTTCGCTTCGGCGGCCTGTGGATTTTCAGACGGCGTTTGCGCTTCGCTTTGCGGCTCGGCGTTCACATCACCGTTACCGTCAGCCGGTTTGTCGGCCGCTTGCTCGTCGCTGCGTACATTGTGGCTGTAATCTTTCGGCGGGCTCGGCTGCTTGCCTGCCATAATTTCCAGCACTTGATCGCGGTCGATGGTTTCCCATTCCATCAGCGCTTTGCACATTGTTTCCATCTTATCGCGGTTAGTGTCCAAGATGTTGTAGGCAATCGCGTATTGCTCGTCCAAAATGCGGCGGATTTCGGCGTCCACTTCCTGCTGGGTTTTTTCCGAAATATGCTGCGAACGGGTAATGCTGCGGCCGAGGAACACTTCGCCCTCGTTTTCGGCATATACCATCACGCCCATTTTATCGCTCATACCGTAGCGCGTTACCATTTCCCGCGCAATGCTTGTCGCACGCTCGAAGTCGTTGGACGCGCCGGTAGAAATACGGCCGACAAACAAATCTTCGGCAATCCGTCCGCCGAACAGAATGGAAATCTGGTTCAGCATCTGATCTTTATACAGGCTGATGCGGTCGCGTTCCGGCAGCTGCCAAGTCAAGCCCAACGCACGGCCGCGCGGCATAATGGTTACTTTGTGTACCGGATCGGTACCTTCCAAGCTCTCGGCAACGATGGCGTGGCCGGATTCGTGGTAAGCAGTCGCACGTTTTTCGTCTTCGTGCATCACCATACTGCGGCGCTCGGGACCCATATAGATTTTGTCTTTGGCATCTTCAAAATCGCTTTGATCGACTTTGACTTTATTGCGGCGGCCGGCAAACAAAGCGGCTTCATTGACCAAGTTGGCCAAATCCGCACCGGAAAAGCCCGGCGTGCCGCGTGCCAGCGATTTCAAATCCACCGATTCGTCCAAAGGCACTTTTTTGGCGTGTACCTTCAAAATCTGCTCGCGGCCGCGGATATCCGGCAGCGGAACAACGACTTGGCGGTCGAAACGGCCGGGACGCTGCAAAGCAGGGTCAAGCACGTCAGGGCGGTTGGTTGCAGCGATGACAATCACGGTTTGATCGCTTTCAAAGCCGTCCATTTCCACCAAAAGCTGGTTCAAAGTTTGCTCGCGTTCATCATTACCGCCGCCCAAACCGGCACCACGCTGGCGGCCGACCGCGTCAATCTCGTCGATAAAGATAATGCACGGCGAATTTTTCTTGGCCTGCTCAAACATATCGCGTACACGGCTCGCGCCCACGCCGACAAACATTTCTACGAAATCCGAACCGGAAATACTGAAAAACGGCACACCGGCTTCACCGGCAATCGCTTTCGCCAGCAATGTTTTACCTGTACCGGGGCTGCCTGCCAGCAAAATACCGCGCGGCACTCGGCCGCCCAAGCTTTGATAGCGGTCCGGCGCTTTCAGGTATTCCACGATTTCCTGAACTTCTTCTTTCGCTTCGTCCGCACCGGCCACATCGGCAAAGGTTACTTTGTTGGCATTTTTTTCCAACAATTTCGCGCGGCTTTTACCGAATGAGAACGCGCCGCCTTTACCGCCGCCGCTCTGCATCCGCATAAAATAGAACCACGCGCCGATCAACAGCATTACCGGCAGCAGGCTGAACAGCAGGCTTTGGAACACGCTCGGTTTTTCGTCCGGCGTTACCTTCACGCGTACTTTTTTCTCCAACAGCGTTTCAATCAGCTTGTCGTCCAAAGGCGCATTGGTAAAGAAAGCCGATTTATCGCTGCGCTCGCCTTTGATAACGTAGCCGCCGACCACCGAGCCTTCGATGTTCACATTGTCGATTTCACCTTTATTCACCTGTTCGATGAACTGCGAATATTCAATTTGCTGGCTTTCTTCCTTCTTATCATTGATGGCATTGAAAGCCGCCATCAAACCAATCGCCAAAGCTGCCCAAACCAGCAGATTTTTTACGGTACTCCTCACAGAAACAGGCTCCTGAAAATGAAAAAACAGAAAAAGATTTTAACAGACTGCACCAAACCGTCAGCGTTTATTTTTGCCCAATAAATAAATTTCACTGGAACGATTGCGTGAGGCATCGGGCTTGCGCGTCTGAACCGAAGCAAACACGCCGCGCATTTCGGCCAGATATTCCTGATAACCTGCGCCCTGAAATACTTTCACCAAAAAATTACCGCCCGTTTTCAAATGTTCGCGGGCGAAATCCAATGCCAATTCGCACAAATAAAAGCTTTTTGCCTGATCGGTTACTGCATTGCCCGACATATTGGGGGCCATATCGCAAATTACAAGGTCCAAAGGGCGGCCAGCCAGCAGATTTTCAAATTCCGCCAACACTTCGTCTTCGCGAAAATCGCCCTGAATAAAAGAAACGCCTTCCAAAGGCGCCATCGGCAGAATATCCAGCGCAAACACTTCGCCGCTTTTACCGGCCAGCTTCGCCGCTACCTGCGACCAGCTTCCCGGCGCGCTGCCCAAGTCGGCCAGCACCGTTCCTTCTTTAATCAATTTATCTTTCTCATTGATTTCCAAAAGTTTATATGCCGCGCGCGCGCGATAGCCGTCTTTCTGCGCCTGATGCACATAATGATCGTTAACGTGCTCGTTCAGCCACGCTTTGGAAGATTTGGAACGTACCGCCATAATATCAGCCCTTAAAATACAAGCCGCGTATTGTACCGATTTTTCAGACGGCCTTGAAGCTGCATCAAGGCCGTCTGAAAACCCGATACCGCAGCCATCGCGGAACACAAGCGTGCAAACCGCAAGCCGCTGTTTCTGACAAGGCCGAAATAGCGTAGAATAGCCGTTTTACTTTTCCGATGAAAATATTAAAAATGTCCGATAAATTAAGCACCAAAGAAATTCTGGAACTGAAAGCCCGCGCCCACCATCTCAACCCTGTGGTGATGATCGGCCAACACGGCTTGACCGAATCCGTTATCAAAGAAACCGATGCCGCGCTGACAGCACACGAGCTGATTAAAGTACGCGTATTGGGCGACGACCGCGCCGAACGTATTGAAATGTGCGAAGCCTTGTGCGAAGCCGTAGATGCTCAGCTGGTGCAGCACATCGGCAAACTGCTGGTTTTGTGGCGTAAAAATCTGGAAGACTGATTTTCCCGCACCGCATACAGAAAGGCCGTCTGAAAACCCAAACAGTTTTCAGACGGCCTGATGTTTTCCGTCAAACGGTTTTATTTCTTGCCGCCGCCGAACGCGCCGACTGTATCGCCGTTTTTAAACGCACCGGCCACCTCGGCTGCATTTTTGCCGAAGAAACCGCCTTTCACTTCGGTTGCCGCACCGGCAGCAGACTCGAAGCGGTTGCCTTTGATGTCGGCTTTCAGAGCAATATTGCCTACCGTACCGCTCAGTTTTTTCGCTGCAAAATCGGCAGCAATATTAGTTTGGGTCAAGCTCAAACCATTGGGTTTAGTACTGATAACGCTGACGTGGTAAGTTACTTTACCCTTAGGCAGTTCGGCAACATTGGTTGGTTTACCGTTAAAGAAACCGTAACGCTGATCACTGCCCTCGGTTTGAATCACACCGGCCGTTGCATTTTGAGAACCGGTCCAAATCGCCACAGATTTAATACCTTGTGGCGCGGCCTTGCCTTTAATCAAAAAGTTCGGGCTGCTCACGCGCCAATCGTCGTTTACCTTCGCGCCGAAATCAACTGTGGTCAAATCAAACGTTTTGCCGTTTACTTTGATTTTGCGGATTTTCGCCGCATCAGGGAAAGACAAGGTATTGCTGCCGTTGCCGGAAACCAGAGAATGGGCATTGCTGTTGGAAGCAGCCGGTTTACCCGGCTGGTTGCCGCCGTTATTATTCGGCTTGGCCGTATCCGGTTTTGAAGGCTTCGCAGGGGTGGTGGTCGAACCGGTGGAAGGCTGCGCGTTCTCATCAGAACCGCCGCCACCGCTGCCGCAAGCTGCCAACATTAAGGCTGAAAATGTCAAAAGCGCCAATTTCTTCATCGTATTTCTCCGTAAAAACACATTAAGCAAACGCTTGGCATTATGCCGAGCATCCGCCATCATACGCACAGAAAACGACACACGAAAACAAAAGTTAAGTTAAGTTAAG
>JAUNKU010000003.1:26815-39811 GCA_030532645.1 Neisseria sp.
TACAATGAAGTAAATAATAGCTTAACTTAACAAATCTTTCACAACCGGCTTGCAGACTTAAAGCTTAATCCCCCGAATACAAACAATGCCGCCCGTAATGAGCGGCATTATTCTCTTTTCATATTCAGCGTTTGCGCTTCAAATCGTATCGGATTTCGCCCATCGCGGCTTTCAGATTGTAATCCAAAATCTCGCGCACCAATTCCGGCGCTTCTTCCGACAGATTTTGCTGTAATTGGTAAGTCAGCTGCGCGGCCTGACGCTGCACAGCGGTACGCACCATTCCGTTTACCGCATCGGTCAAATGCGGCAACAGGCGGCGGGTCAAGCGCTCCAACAGTTCGGCTTCCGACAAACACAAAACGGTTTGATTGGCCGGAATGCCGGCAGGTTCCAAAACATTCACGCTGACCGGCACCGCTTCCGCGCCCTCCTCCGCTTCGGCAGCAAGGCCGTCTGAAAAGGCCTCAGCCGCATTTTCACTGTTTTCAGACGGCTTAGTACGCTTCGGGTTCAGCCAAACCGTAGCCGTTTTGGCCACCAAACGTTCGTCCGCCTCGCCCTGTAAAGCAGTTTGCGCGTTCAGCCAGTCTTCCTGCAACAACACGGCCGTATCTGCTTCCGGCGCTTGCTTTTCGGCTTCTCGGTTGTGTTCGTCCGCCCACTGTTGCAGATATTCTCCCAAAACATAACGCTGCGCCGCCTGTTCTTCTTTGCTGTAACGACCGGGCGTAAAGCGCGGTTTCGGCTCGGGCTGAACCGCTGCAACGGCTTTCTCGGGCTGGCGCTGTTCGCGCATCTGTTTCAAGCGGTTTTCCCAACTTTCGCCGTTTTCAGACGGCGTTTTTGGCGGTGTGCGTTCAATCATTTTTCGGCTTTCCTTTTAAGCTGTCTGGCAGAGGCTTATAATACACCCCATTTTAGCAGAAAACCGAAAGGAGCAAAGCCGTGAACAGTATCGAGCAGCGTTTGGAATATTTGGAAGAAGCCAATGAAGTTTTGCGTATGCAGAACAAAGTGTTGGTAACCGCATTTAAAGGTATGCTGCGCGGCCTGCCGAACGAAACGGCACAAGATGTAGTAGAAGCGGTGCAGCTGGCATTTGAAGACGCGCTGGCGCAGCTGAGCTACGAAGACAGCCCGCACGTGGACTTATTCCACGATGTAACTTACGCTTTTTTCAGAGAAAAAGAATAAACGGAAAATAGCGTGCCGTAATTCTGTTTTCATTGTAAAATTATGCTAAACTACGTTTCTATTTCATTTATTTCTACCTTTTTTAATTCCCAGATTTCTGTTTAGAGGATCCTCACAATGAATATGAAAAAATGGCTCTCTGCCGCTCTGGCCTGCTCCGTTCTGACACTGGGCGCGTGCGGCGGTCAAAAAGCGCAAGAAAACGCCGCTTCTGCGCCTGCCGCCGAAAGCAAAGTGTACCGCGTCGGTATGAATGCCGAGTTTGCGCCGTTTGAATTTTTGGACAAAGACAACAACGTTCAAGGCTTTGACGTAGATTTGCTGAATGCAATGGCCGAAGCTGGCGGCTTCAAAGTGGAATACAAACACCAACCTTGGGACAGCCTGTTTGCCGCGCTGGGCAATGGTGATGTAGACGTATTGGCTTCTGCGGTAACCATTACCAAAGAACGTGAAGAAACAATGGCTTTCACCAAGCCTTATTTTGAAGTTACCCAAGTGATTTTGGTACCGAAAGGCAAAAACATCCATTCGGTTGAAGACTTGAAAAACGTTAACAAAGTCGGCGTGGTTACCGGCAACACCGGTGATTTGACCGCTACCAAAATCTTGGGCGCAAACAGCCAAAAAATCGCCCGTTTTGAAAACCTGACTTTGGTAACCAAAGAGCTGGAAAACGGCGGCTTGGATGCCGTAGTCAGCGACAGCGCAGTTGTCGGCAACTATATCCGCAACAACAGCGACAAAGGCTTCACTATGGTTAAAGTGCCTGATTTCGATGTAGAAAACTATGGTATGGCTGTCCGCAAAAACGATACCGAAACCCTGAAAATGCTGGAAGATGCGTTTGACAAAGTCAAAGCCAATGGCGAATACGATAAAGTATTCCAAAAATACTTTGCCGAATAAGGTTTCAGCCTGAATCAAACCTGAAATGATTAAAGGTCGTCTGAAAAACAGGATTTTCAGTCGGCCTTTATTATTTATTCGGCAAGCCTTCTCTTTCCGCCATATTATCAAATAAAAACGGCCGCTTGTTATCAAGCAGCCGTTTTATTTTTACTTACCGATATCAATCTGCAAACGGATGTTGCAGCAAAATGGTTTCTTCACGGTCAGGGCCGGTAGAAATAATCGCAATCGGCGCACCGCAAACTTCTTCAATGCGTTTCAGGTATTTTTTTGCATTTTCCGGCAGCTTGTCATACTCTTTCACACCGAAAGTAGACTCGCTCCAACCCGGCAAGGTTTCGTAAACAGGCACGCATTTTTCTACCGCATCGGAACCGAACGGCAGAATATCGATTTGTTTGCCTTCAAATTCGTAGCCGACACAGATTTTGATTTCATCCATACCGTCCATTACGTCCAGCTTGGTAATGCACATACCGGTAATGCCGTTGATTTGAATAGAACGTTTCAGCGCAGCGGCATCAAACCAACCGCAACGACGCGCACGGCCGGTTACCGAACCGAATTCGTTACCGCGCTTGGCCAAACCTGCGCCGACTTCGTCAAACAATTCGGTCGGGAACGGGCCTGAGCCGACACGGGTGGTATAGGCTTTTACAATGCCCAATACATAATCCAGCATTTGCGGCGGAACGCCTGCACCCGGAGCGGCTGCGCCGGCCGAGCAGTTAGACGAAGTAACGAACGGATAAGTACCGTAATCAATGTCCAAGAGCGTACCTTGTGCGCCTTCAAACAGCAGTTTTTCACCTTTTTGGCCTTTTTCGTACAGAGTACGGGAAACATCGTGAATCATCGGCAAGATGCGGTCTTTAAAGCCGTTGATGGTTTCCATAATGCGTTCGTAGCTTACCGGCTCGGCGTGGTGCAGATTGACCAACTGGCAGTTGTACAGCTCAACATTGGCTTTGATTTTGTCAGCCAATTTTTCAATATCGAACAAATCTACGGCGCGAATCGAACGGCGGGCAACTTTGTCTTCATAAGCCGGACCGATGCCGCGGCCGGTCGTACCGATTTTCTTATCGCCTTTGGAGGCTTCGCGCGCTTGATCCAAAGCGATGTGGTACGGCAGAATCAGCGGACAGGTCGGCGCGATTTTCAGACGGCCTTCGACGTTTTTCACGCCGGCGGCATTCAGCTCGTCGATTTCCGCCAGCAAGGCTTCCGGAGAAACCACCACGCCGGAGCCGATAAAGCAGTCCAACTGTTCGTGCAGAATACCGCTCGGAATCAGGCGCAAGATGGTTTTCTTGCCGCCGACAACCAGAGTGTGGCCTGCATTGTGGCCGCCTTGGAAGCGCACCACGCCGCTGGTTTCTTCTGCCAGCCAGTCTACGATTTTGCCTTTACCTTCATCGCCCCATTGCGAGCCGATAACCACTACATTTTTTGCCATAATATCAACCTGTTGATTTAACAATCGGATTATTCTTCAACCAGCCAGATGCCGTCGCGTTTTTTCAGACGGCCTGCCTGCTCGGTGTTGTTCGTTTCCATACCGTAATCAATGATAACGGTTGCGCCCTCGCTTCTCAGACGCGCTATTTCGGCTTTTGCTTCTGCTGCATCACGGTAATCCACCAGCACTACGCGCTGTTTTTGCGGCTCGGGCAGACGACGCAGGAACGTCCGCAAGTCGAAGCTGAAACCGGTAGCCGGACGGGCGCGTCCGAAAAATTTGCCCAACCCGTCATAGCGGCCGCCGCGCGCAACTGCATCGTGACAGTCGCTGCCATAAGCTGCATAAAGCAAGCCGGTATGATAATTGTCCACACGCAGTTCGGACAAATCAATATGAACCTCTTGCTCAGGGAACGCGGCGCAAACTGCTTCCAGCTCATCCAAAGCTTTCAAGACTGCACCCAATTCGGGCAGTGTTTTACGCGCCTGTTGCAGCACTTCCCTGCCGCCGTACAAGCTGCACAAAGCAGCCAAGGCTTTGCGCCACATTACGTCAATCTGCCAATCGGCCAACAGCTGTTTGACCGCATCGGTATCTTTATCCTGCATCAACGCCAATAATTCCCGGCTTTGCGCTTCATTCAAACCGGCCGCCGCCGCCAATGCGCGGAACACGCCGATATGCCCCAAAGACAGCAGCACTTTGCCGATATTGCCGATGGTCATACTTTCCAGCATCAAGCCGATGATTTCGATATCGGCTTCCACGCCTTCATAGCCGTACAATTCTGCACCGACCTGAAACGGTTCGCGCGTGGTCAGAAAACCGTCCGGCCGCGCGTGCAATACCGAACCGGCATAACACAAGCGGTTGATGCCGTTATTGCCGGCCAGCAGATGCGCGTCGATACGGGCAACCTGCGGCGTAATATCGGCGCGGATACCGAGCTGGCGGCCGCTGATTTGATCGACGATACGGAGGGTTTTCAGGGAAAGGCCGGAATCGATATGGGTCAGCAACGATGCGCTGTACTCCATCAACGGCGGATGAACGAGCTCATAACCGTAAGAACGGAAGATTGCCAACAACCGCTCCTTCGCGCTCTCCAAATGGCGCGCATTATTGGGCAGGATGTCGGCAATATATTCGGGAAGCTGCCAAGACTGCATTGGGAAAATCCGTTGCCGGCGCAGGCAAATGCGCTTTGCTGCACCTGAGTTTTTAAAGCTGAACTTTAACATAAAACCGCAAAAGGATACAAACCTTAATCCGGTTTTTCTCCGGCTTTGAGGCCGTCTGAAAAAATGGATTTTTACTAGGCCGCGACCGCCCGCGAGCCTGTTTTCAGACGGCCTGCAATAAAAAACGGCCTGCTTTGCAACAGGCCGTTTCCGCAAAAAGACAAGTTATTTTTTCTTGGCGTGTTTCAGCGAGTCAATCGCTACCGCCAGAATAATGATGCCGCCTTTAATGATGTATTGCCAGTACGGGTTTACGCCGATATAGCTCAAACCGTAGTTAATCAAGGTAAAGATAATGACACCGATAACCACGCCGATTACGCTGCCGACACCGCCGCTGAACGATACGCCGCCGATCACGCACGCGGCAATCGCATCAAGCTCGTACATAAAGCCCAAGTTGTTGGTGGCCGAACCGATACGGCCTGCTTCCAAGAAACCGCCGAAAGCATAGAAAATACCCGACAAAGTATAAATGCCCAACAGGTTTTTGGTAACGTTTACACCGGAAACTTTCGCCGCTTCCGGATTGCCGCCGATGGCAAAAATGTTTTTACCGAAACGGGTTTTGTTCCAAATCACCCACACCAGCGCAATAGCAATCAGTGCGTAAATGGTAATGTATGACAAGCGGAAACCGCCCAAATCAATAAAGCCTTGCGTAAAGCTGGAATATCCGGCATCAAAACCGGCTACCGGCGCAGAGCCGACATAGTCGTAATACAGCGAGTTGATACCGTAAATAACCAGCATCGTGCCCAGAGTAGCGATAAACGGGGTAACGTTCATTACGGTTACAATCAGGCCGTTAATCAGACCGAGCAAGGCGCCGATGGCACACACCAGCAGAATCACCAGCGGAATCGGCAGCGCATCCATACCCGGAAACACTTTGTTCACGTTACCGATAGATTGCAGCAAAGTAGCCGAAATCACCGCCGCCAAGCCGACTTGGCGGCCGACCGAAAGGTCCGTACCCTGCGTCACAATCAAACCGGCCACGCCCAAAGCGATAATGATGCGGACGGACGACTGCGTTAAGATGTTACTGAAATTGGTCAGACTCAAAAAGCTGGTATCGCGTGAAATAATCACCAAAAGCAACATCAGCAAAACAAAATACAAAGCGTAGTTCTTAAAGAAATCAAACGCTTTTTGCGAAGTAGTTGAACTCATTTAAATTATTCCTTGAAAGGAGGCCGTCTGAAAACTGCTGCTTCTGCACGACAGAAAATCAGAGGTATTTGGCCGACAACTGCAAAATTTCTTCCTGATTGGTTTCGGCGGTTTCGACAATCCCCGCCACTTTGCCCGCACTCATCACCAAAATACGGTCGGTTACACCTAACAATTCAGGCATTTCCGAAGAAATAATGATGACGGCTTTGCCGCGGTTGGCCAAATCGGCAATCAGTTGGTAAATCTCGAATTTCGCACCGATGTCGATGCCGCGCGTCGGCTCGTCAAGCATCAGAATATCCGGACCGGTCAGCAGCCAGCGGCCGATAATCACTTTTTGCTGGTTGCCTCCCGAAAGCGAACCGATACGGGTTTTCTGGCTCGGAGTCTTCACACGCATCGAATCGATTACCCACTGCGTGTCTTTTTTCATACTGCTGTTATCGAGCCAGCCGGCTTTTTCATAGCTTTTCATATTGGAAATCAATGCATTGAAGCTGATGTCCAAACCGGCGAAAATACCGGTGCTGCGGCGCTCTTCGGTAACCAGCGCAAAACCGTTTTTAATCGCATCAACCGGCGATTTGTTCTGGACTTCTTTGCCGTCCACGGTAATTTTACCGCCCGCTTTTTCACGGATACCGAACAGGGTTTCAACAATATCGGTACGCTTCGCGCCCACCAGACCGCCGATGCCCAATACTTCGCCGCGGCGCAGCTCAAACGATACTTCTTTGATAGAAGGCTGATTTTTCGCGGTCAAATCTTCTACGCGCAAAATCACTTCGGCCGGTGTATTGGTTTTTTCGGGGAAACGCTGGGTCAGACTGCGGCCGACCATTTTGGCGACCAAGTCGTCCATATCCGTATCGGCGGTTGCCACGGTATCAATCCATTTACCGTCGCGCAGAATGGTGATTTCGTCACAAATTTTGAAAATTTCTTCCATTTTGTGCGAAATATAAATGATGCCGCAGCCGCGCGCTTTCAGTTTTTCGATAATGGTAAACAGATGCGCCACTTCTTTTTCGGAGAGCGAGGAAGTCGGCTCGTCCATAATCACGATTTTGGCGTTGTATGAAAACGCTTTCGCGATTTCAATCATCTGCATATCGGATACGGTTAATTTTTCGACTTTTTCATTCGGGTCGATATCGATGCCCAATTCGTCGAAAATCGCCTTCGTATCGTTGTACATTTTCTTTTGGTCGACAAACAGGCCTTTGGTCGGATAACGGCCCAGCCAGAGGTTGTCCATTACCGTGCGCTGTTTCACCAGATTCAGTTCCTGATGCACCATTGAAATGCCGTTTTCCAAAGCTTCTTTCGCATTGGTAAAGTCCACTTCGCGTCCGAGGAACTGGATACTGCCGGCATCTTTGGCGTAAATGCCGAACAGACATTTGAGAAGCGTTGATTTGCCCGCGCCGTTTTCACCCATCAGCGCGTGCACCGAATGCGATTTCACCTGCAAATTCACGCCGTCCAAGGCTTTGACACCGGGGAACGATTTGTGGACATCGGTCATGGTCAGCAAAACATTACTGTCCGTTGAGGCAGAAGCTGTCATAACTCATTCCTTATTTTTATCATACAGATAACCGACCGGGCATTACCCGGCCGGTTGCAAAAGCAAAACAAATGCCTGTTTTATTTCAGGAATTGTTCCAGATTAGATTTATCCACACCTACGTAAGGAATGCGGACATTGTTGCCTTCCAGTTTGATGGCGGCGTTTTCTTGCGGATTTTTGCCGTTAGCCAAATCCACTACCAAAGCGTAAACCGCTTTTGCTTGGCCTTCGCCGTCGTTCAATACGGTACCGGTCAAAGTATCGGCTTTCACCATTTGCAGTGCCTCAGGCAAAGCATCCACACCGAAAGTAGGCAGAATATTGCCTTGCGCTTTCATCGCTTCAACCGCGCCCATCGCCATTGCGTCGTTGTTGGCGATAACGACTTCGATCTGCTTGCCGGTAGGACCTGCCAACCAAGCCTGCATAATGTCTTTACCTTTGGCAGCGTCCCACATACCGGTATCCAGTTGCAGCTGGTTGGTTTTCACGCCGTCTGCATTCAGTTTTTCAACGGCATATTTGGTACGCGCTTCAGCATCAGGGTGGCCAGGTTCGCCTTTCAGCAGAACGTAATCCAACACGCCGTCTTTGTTCAAGTCCCACTCTGGGTTGGCTTGCCACATTTTGGCAATCAGCTCGCCTTGGATTTCGCCGGATTGTTTCGGATCAGCACCGACATAGAAGGCTTTGTCGTAAGCTTTCAGGGCTTCTTCGCCAGGGTCTTTATTGAAGAATACAACCGGAATACCGGCAGCTTTGGCTTTATCGATAATGGTAGAAGCCGCAGCCGGGTCAACCAAGTTGATGGCCAAGGCTTTTGCGCCTTTGGCAATCAAAACGTCCACTTGGTCGTTTTGAGTAGATTGGTTGTTTTGCGAGTCGTTCATCAGCAGCTCGGCGTTTTTGTTAGCCGCTGCTTCGCCTTCCAATGCTTTACGCATCAGAGACATAAAGTTATCGTCGTATTTGTAGATGGTTACACCGATTTTAGGAGAACCTTCGGCAGCCGCAGGCGCAGCAGCGTTGTCCGCCGCTTTTTCGCCGCCGCACGCGGTCAAACCCAAAGCCACGGCCAAAGCGGCAGCAGCAAAACGTTTTTGAAATTTCATAACAACCTCCGGATTGTTCAGCTTGCTTGTTTGTGTATCGAAACGCTGCCGCGCCCGTCAAAACCACTTTTTCAGACGGCCCCGGCACTCTGTTTTACGCCCCGAACGGCAAGGGTTTGCCCGGGCGCGAAACAAACCGTTGCAAAGTCTGAATGAAAGCAACGGTTTTGTAAATTTAATTCTGACATTTTCTTGCAGCTTTCCCGATAAACCCTTAAATTCTTTTGTATTATCTTCACAACAAGGCCGTCTGAAAAAATACACTTTTTCTGTATTGCCGCACGGTTTTGCCGATAAAGCACCGCACGGCTACCCAAATGCGGCATTCCTTGCTAACATTTCTTTTCATTTTCATTATCTTGTAGCATTATTACAAGAAATCCCAACAAGTTGGAAAATTACAGTTATGTTTGATCCAGAAAACCACCCGCACCGCCGCTACAATCCCCTACTCGGCCAATGGATTTTAGTTTCGCCACACCGTGCCAAACGGCCGTGGCAAGGGCAGCAGGAAAGCGCCGATACGGAGCAAAAACCGTCTTACGACCCGAAATGTTATCTCTGTCCCGGCAATAAGCGCATCAACGGCGAGCGCAATCCTGAATACCGCGAACCGTTTGTGTTTACCAACGATTTTTCCGCGCTGCTGCCAGATACGCCGTCTGAAAACGGGCAAAGCAGCAACCAAGCCGAAGAGAAAGCAGGCAGCCTGTTCCAAAGCCAAAGTGTGCGCGGAGTCAGCCGCGTTATCTGTTTCTCGCCGGACCACTCGAAAACCCTGCCTGAATTAGGTTTGCCGGAAATCGAAGGCGTTATCCGTACTTGGCAGCAGCAAGCGCAAGAGTTGGGCGGACGCTATCAGTGGGTGCAGATTTTCGAGAACAAAGGCGCGATTATGGGCTGCTCCAATCCGCATCCGCACGGCCAGATTTGGGCCGGCGACTTCCTGCCCGATATGCCGGCCAAAGCTGCTGCCAACCAAGCCACCTATTTTTCCGAACACGGCCGCGCTTTGCTGCTGGATTACGTTCAAGAAGAAATCCGGCGGCGGGAGCGGATTGTTGTAGAAACCGAGCATTGGCTGGCGGTTGTACCGTATTGGGCGACTTGGCCGTTTGAAACCTTGCTGCTGCCGAAATTTGCCGTGCAGCGCATCACGGATTTAAACGCGGAACAATCCGCCGATTTGGCCTTAGCCTTAAAACAGCTGACCACGCGCTACGACAATCTTTTTGAAACCAGTTTTCCTTATTCGATGGGTTTCCACGGCGCACCGTTTGACGGCAAAGACCACCCCGAATGGCAGCTTTATGCTTATTTCTATCCGCCGCTGCTGCGTTCGGCCAGCGTCCGCAAATTTATGTCGGGCTACGAAATGTTTGCCGAAGCGCAACGCGATTTAACGCCCGAGCAAGCCGCTGCCCGCTTGGCCGCCCTGCCGTTAACGCATTACAAAGAACGCGCGTAAACACCCTATTTTTCAACCGGCTATAACCATCAGGCCGTCTGAAAACAAAGCATCACCGAAATTAAATACGCCCTGTTTTCAGACGGCCTGCTATTTGAGAAAAGTATCCAAATGACTCTGCAAGAAACACTCAACGCCCTCTTCCGAGAACAATTTTCCGCCGCACCGGATTTACTGGTGCGCGCGCCCGGCCGCGTCAATCTTATCGGCGAGCATACCGATTACAACGACGGCTTCGTGCTGCCTTGCGCCATCGATTTTGCCGCCTATGTTGCCCTGCGTAAAAACGGCAGCCGCCAAGTGCGCGTATATGCCTCCGATTATCAGCAGCGCGATGAATTTTCATTGGACGAAGCAGCAAGGCCGTCTGAAAAAACGTGGGCAAACTATATCCGCGGCGTGGTTTGGACATTCGCCGAAAAAGGCTTTCCGCTGCCCGAAGGCGTGGACATCGCCGTCAGCGGCAATGTTCCGCAGGGCGCAGGTTTGAGCTCGTCTGCCGCCTTGGAAGTCGGCATCGCCAAAGCCTTGCAGGCCGCGTTCAACCTGCCGTTGAGCGCCGCCGATTTGGCACTGTTCGGCCAGTTTGCGGAAAACCGCTTTGTCGGCTGCCAGTGCGGCATTATGGACCAGCTTGCCAGTGCCGCCGGCCAAGCCGCACACGCGCTGCTGATTGACTGTCGCAGCTTGGAAACTACGCCGATTCCGATGCCCGAACACCTGAGCGTGATGATTATCCATTCCCACGTCAAACGCGGACTGGTGGACAGCGAATACAACACGCGCCGCGAACAATGCGAAACCGCCTCCCGCCATTTCGGCGTCCGCGCCCTGCGCGATTTGGACGAAGCCGCATTTGAAGCAGGCAAAGCCGGTTTGGATGAAACCGCCGCACGCCGCGCGCTGTACGTTATCCGCGAAAACCGGCGCACACTCGATGCCGCCGAAGCCCTGCGCCGTAACGACACCGCCGCCCTCAGCCGCCTGATGGCCGAAAGCCACAACGGTATGAAAAACGAATTTGAAATCACCCATCCGGCAGTCGATACACTGGTGGAACTGGTCGGCGAAATCATCGGCGAACAAGGCGGCGTACGGATGACCGGCGGCGGTTTCGGCGGCTGCATCGTCGCCCTTGTGCCGCACGAATTGGTCGAGCCGGTAAAACAGCATATCGCCGCCAATTACCAAGCACGGACGGGATTGAAAGAAGAAGTATTTGTCTGCACCGCGCACCAAGGCGCGGCCGTGCTGGCATAAATCCGTTTCATCAATAAAAATAAGGCCGTCTGAAAAATAAAGCAGTTTTCAGACGGCCTTTCCGTACCTTCAATCATCAGCGCAGCTCATTACAGCGCGATTTTCTCCAATACATAATCAATGTCTTTATCGCCGCGGCCGGACAGGTTCACCAGCAAACGTTTGCTGCTGTCCAGCTCTGCTGCGCGGCGCAGCGCGTAAGCAACGGCGTGGGAAGATTCCAATGCAGGAATAATGCCCTCTTCGCGCGACAAAGCCATAAAGGCATTCAGACATTCGGCATCGGTGGCGGTTTCGTAGCGGCCGCGGCCGAGGTCTTTCAAATGGCAGTGCTGCGGGCCGACGCCGGGATAATCCAAGCCGGAAGCGATGGAATGAACGGCAGACGGCGTGCCGTCTTCTTCTTGCAGATAATAGCAGTTGAAACCTTGGATATTACCGAATTTGCCGAGCGTCAGCGTAGCCGCGTGGCGGCCGGGTTTGTCCAAACCCTCGCCTGCCGGCTCTACGCCGACCAGCGCTACTTCTTTATCATCAATAAAGGCATTGAACAGGCCGAGTGCGTTGGAACCACCGCCCACGCAGGCAATCACTTCGTCCGGCAAACCGCCGTATTGGCTTTGAAACTGCTCGCGTGCTTCGTGGCCGATAATCGATTGGAAATAAGCCACCATTTCCGGATACGGTGCCGGGCCGACTACCGAGCCGATGGCAAACATACTGTCGTCCAGTTGCGCCATATAGGCTTCAAATGCGCTGTCTACTGCTTCTTTCAACGTACCCGCACCAGCGGAAACCGGTACGATTTTCGCACCCAAAATCTTCATTCGAGATACATTCGGGTGTTCTTTGGCAATATCAACCACGCCCATATGGATTTCGCATTCCAAACCCAACAGCGCAGCCGCTGTCGCCAATGCAACACCGTGCTGGCCGGCACCGGTCTCGGCAATCACTTTTTTCTTGCCCAATTTTTTCGCCAGCAAAACCTCGCCGATACAGTGGTTGATTTTATGCGCGCCGGTATGGTTCAAATCTTCGCGTTTCAAAAAAATCTGCGCACCGCGTTGGGACAAAGTCCGCGCGTGGTAAATCGGGCTGGGGCGGCCGACATAAGTTGCCTGCAAGCGCTTCATTTCGGCAGTAAATTCCGCATCATTGACAATACTGCGGAAACCGGCCTCGATTTCCGCCAAAGCCGCCGCCAGCTGCGGATGACCGATTTTACCGCCGTGTTTGCCGAACAGACCTTCCGCATCGGGCAGGACAATGGCGTTTAATTGTTCGTATACCATAATCTCCTCCGTAAAGATTTCGTTAAAAAACGCAGTATCTCATTAAGATGCACCGCTGGCAAATCCCTGCCCGGCGCATTTAGCCCAAATGCCAATTTAATTTCCTGAAACTTTAAACAGTTAAATAAAAAAACGGCAGCAAACAAACAATAGAGATTGACAAAAGGCCGTCTGAAAAGCATAATACGCGCTTACCTGAACGGAGTAATGGCTGAGAGGCTGAAGGCACTTCCCTGCTAAGGAAGCATGTGGGGTCAACCTGCATCGAGGGTTCGAATCCCTCTTACTCCGCCA